>JALVAD010000235.1 GCA_027011385.1 Saprospiraceae bacterium
TATTTATTAAGAAACATTTTGATAGTAATTTTGCTATCGCTTGTACAATTATAATTTGTTATTGTTTTAGTATAAGTCGGAGAATCATATATATATGAAGTAAAACTCAACAAAGAATTGCATTGAGATAAACCTGATGCTTCATATTCTACTATTATCAGATCAGAAACATCATCGGTATCTTGTCTTACTTTAGGAATAAAATCCGTTCTCATCTCATAAGTTGTAGTATTATTTGAAGATTTGGAAACTCTTTTTGCATCGATCTTTATATATTCTTTATTCGATTTTTTACCCCATTCTGCTTCTAAAAAACCCGTGATTTTCTTTCCTAAAACTGTAGAATTAAAGTCCGATTTGAATACCGTAGCAGTATGAGAATCGGTTCCTTCAATGGTATTGAACCAAATATAATGAGCTCCGTTGGCAGTGATATCATTACTACCATCTTTATATTGAAACAAATATTGTGCATCTCCTACCCAAAGATATGCTTCAATTTTTGCGATTTTTTGTGAAATCTCATCATTGGGATCTTCTTCAGGAGGAAAAATACAACCGGAAAATGATAAAAATATAATAGTTGCTAAAATTAATAAATTTGTTGTTGTTTTCATAATTCTAAGTTTTATTTTATTGAAGAACATATGGTCAATACTAAACGTCCCGGTGTCTCAGCAAAATAAGTCTTTTTACCTGAGGATTTGATTTTTATACCATCTCCTAAAAATCTGCAATTTGTCTCATATCTCAAATCAAAGTTAAAATTGCCGGTATCAAACCCAATTCCTGTTTGAAATCCAATGGTGATTACCTTTAATTTGCGGGAAAATTCAGCAATGCCTTTTCGTCCAGCGGATAGATTTCCCATTAAAAAATGCCATACAGGTCCTGCCATAAATCTTAAATTGCCACTCTTATAACCAATTAAAACAGGAGTATCCATATACCCAAACCATTGATTGCCTACAGTATTTTTTGAAGAATTTGACTTATTAATAATATTATATTCTATTTTATTAAAATTAAATAGAAATTCTGATTTAAGAAGTATTCTCCATATTCGTAATTGCGACATTATTCCAAAATGTAGTCCTATTGTATTTCCCGCTGTAGTTAATTGGTACAGTGATGTATTATAATTTGTCATTCTGTTAATGCTATTATCATTTATGAAATTCAAACTGCCTCCAGCCAAAATTCCATATTTTAATCCGAATAATGAAAGTGAAGTATTATCTGTGATTTTATGATGTTTTGAACTTTTATAAGGCACTAATTTTACATTATCTATTACCGGTCCCCAATTTAAAGGGCCTGACAAATGATTTGATTCAAATTTTAATATAGTGGCTCTTTGTTTTGCTTTGAAAACTAATTCTTTATACTCCCAACCCATATTCTCTCTAGTTTTGCCGGTAATATCAAATTCCAATTCCCTAGTTTGATCACCAAAACTCACAAGTAATTTCTTTATTTTAGGATCACCAACGGGATTTCCAGCGAGATAAAACGAGAGCAAATATTTTTTTCCTTTTTCGGTAAAAAACCTTTGTTTTATCCCTCCAAAGCCGGGAGTTCCGTTAAGATCAATACTGTTTTGCCCATCCTGGCATTTAAAATAATTTCCTGTCAAATCTACTGTTGCTTTGGTTACAGTCCATCCCGGAATTTTATCCCCTTTTCTCAATGTTTTGAAAGAGCCAACAGATCCTCCTTCCTCAAAACTTCCATTGATCAAAATATTGTCATCTTTAATTGCCTGGACTAAACCTGATTTTTTACCTTTTTTTGAAACTTTCATTTCCATCCAACATCCCCAGTCTTCATCAATATTGTCACCTCCACTATTGGTTATCAACCTCAATTCTTTTACTCCCTTGAGAGAAACTTTAAATGCTAGTGGTTTATCATGTTGTCTTACCACCCCGCTATTCCATAATTGTTTACTGTCTCCTTTTATAATAAATTCACAGTCACCGATACTCCCGCAATAATCAATACAATCCAAAATGGAAACATATCCTGAAAGAAATCTTCTTGAACCATCATGATAATAGATCATTTCCGTAGGAGTATTACCGGGAGTTGTAAACATTCCATTAGTCCAAGAGATACCCGGCTCCATATATTTTGTTGTGAATTTATCAAAACTTTTTGTTTCCCTAATATTAACTGCTGCACCCCATCTTCCACTTTTTATCGTAGAGTCAGGGTGATACATTCTATCCGTTGTGAGTGGAATATTTTGAGAAAAAGCGCTTGTAACCAACATCTGAATTATTAGAAACACAGAAATTCCATATTTGATATTCATGATAAATAAATTTTAAATTTAAAAAATTATTATTCTCCTCCTGTTGTGGTATAATAAATAGCCCCATCAGCACCAACTGCCCATCCGATATTTTCATCTACCATATCAAAACAATTAATGTTATCTATATAGCCTGTTGCAGACCCCTGATTAAACCAGGATTTACCTCCATCTATCGTTTTTCTGATTACTCCGCTACTTGCATATCCTATTTGCAAATCTAAAAATTCCAATTTCTTCGGTTCCCCAAAAGTCACAGGTGTTGCCACTATAAAATAGCCTTTTTTTCCAATTTCTGATTGATAAAAATTAAAAAGACCGGTAATCCAAATATATTTTCCATTCAAAATATAAATGGCACTACTCTCTGAGGATATATTTTCCAGACATTCAGTAGTCCATGAATTTCCGGCATCATTTGTTTGGTAAATACAAATTTCCTGTTTTGAGTCATCAAAATTCAAAACATAGCCATTATTTTTATCAATAAAAGAAAAATCAGGATAGTAATTTGTTTGTCCTCCCGGCAATAAATTGAAATAAGACCAATTAGCTCCACCATCACTTGTTTTCATTATTTCATTTACATTTTTAATACTTTTATCTTTTAATAAAATAAAACCATTATTTTGATCCAGAAATTGAATTTTAGCAACAGTCTTCCCATTTGTATTTATCTGAGAAGATTGCCAATTTGTCCCATAATCGATAGATTTGAGTAATGTATTATCTTTTCCTCCTATCCAGATAATATTACCTTTAATTTCTATGGAATGTAAATCAATGCTTGTTCCTGTGGTAATTTGATTCCAGTTGTTGCCGGCATTATTTGTATATAAAACATTTCCTTTATCTCCTACTACCCAGGCTTCATTGCCAGAAACAGCCT
Source organism: Saprospiraceae bacterium (assembly GCA_027011385.1). Classification (GTDB taxonomy): domain Bacteria; phylum Bacteroidota; class Bacteroidia; order Chitinophagales; family Saprospiraceae; genus JADJGA01. Next base: position 3,207 of record JALVAD010000235.1, read on the forward strand.
TTATCGCTCTCAAAGTATCCGAAATATTGGAATTTTGTTTTATCCAACCTTTTGATGCAGGCAATTCTTCGTATTTAATTGATATTTTGTTGTCATCTCCTACTATAACTCCATTCCCAAATTGATCAATATCAACAGCTTCAAGATCATTTTTGATTGCCACAGATTCATTTGTCCAGATTTCTCCCCCATCAACAGATTTTAGTACAGTACCGTTTTCTCCAACAATAGTACCGGCTTTAAGATGTCCAAAATCAATATCTTTCAGATTTTCAAGAATACCGGGAACATTTTGATTTGTCCATGTTTGACCACCATCAGAAGTTCTTACAATCTTCCCATTATCACCAATTGCCCAACCTTTTTGGTCATTTAAAAATTTAATACCTTTTAAGTCTTCAACTGTTGTGCTTGTTTGAGATGTCCAATTACTACCTCCGTCAACAGTATGTAAAATAGTCCCTTTTGATCCGCAGATCCATCCTTCATCTTTACTGACAAATGATGCATCATATAATGTTTTAACAGTACCGGATGTTTGAATTGCCCAGTTAATCCCTCCGTCTACTGTCCTGAATAATTTCCCGGTAGTACCCATAATCCAACCATAATATCCATTATAAAACTCAACATTATAAAGATGTGCATCTGTGCCAATGAAGACAGAACTAACTTGTTGGATGCCATTGGTAATATGTTTTACCGTACCGTTACTTCCGGATATCCATATATTATTAATTGAAGGAATTGCTATACTGTAAAGATCCTGTGTTGTTCCTGCAGCTATGGGCAACCATGCACCTGTATTCAGATCATGGTAAATTATTTTGCCTGTTTCACCTACAGCAATCGGCACTAGTAAATTTACATTTACATCATATAACCGGGAATATTGCTTATTAGTCGTATCACAATCAATGACCAGATCAGCAATTGTTTTGGTATTACCAACACCAGCTGTATTTGTATGGATGGTTTGACTTCTTTTTTCAATTTCACCTGTGTTGGAAATCTTATATGCAAAAACATTAGCAACTGCATCAGCTTTTACATCTATTTTATAACTGCCATCAGAATTTGTCTGTTCAGAATTGGACCATGAGGAATCGAATCCCTTTGCAACAACCAAAGCTTTTCCAATTGGGGTTCCATCCTTGCAAACAACTTTACCCTTAAGAATAGAGACCGGAAAACCAATGTCGCAATTCCATGATGAAAAGTGAGATACTTTTCCCACATAAGCTCCATTTACAATACTTGCACTTCCTTCCTCTTTCCAAATCCCCAATTCTTCATCAAAATACCATAGAGGTATAGGATCAGGCGCATTGCTTTTAAAAGCATCTGGAATTGGAATTGTAATATCAGCTGATTTATCTGAAGCTAAATTCAATGATTTATCTCCTGCTTTTAATTCAACATTTATAAATCCATAGGATTCAATAGAAGTTGTCTGACCGGATTTATCTTCACCAATAAAATTCCCCGGAAAAGCTTTATTATAATTTTCTGAAGTTGGGTCAAAATAAGAGGCTTTCACATTTACCGTACCTGTATAATCATTTCCATTTTCATCGACTATTCCATTTGCCGGTAGTTTTACTTTTGCATTTTGAAAAGAAACTGTATTTTCTTTTGAGGGATTAATATATTCTGATTTGTCCCATTTACTTAGAGCTGCATAAGTAAAAACCTTTTCATTTGAAATAACATTCACTACTTTTTGGGTCGAAGCATAACTTGATTTGGAAAAAGTCACAACAATATTTTGTCCGACATCAATATCATCTATGCTAAATAACCCTTTATTATCACTATAAACCGTTTTATCCGAAACCGTAACTTTTACATCAGATAAGGGAGAGTTATTCAGATCAGTGACAACTCCTGCAACAATCCCCTTGTCTTCATCATTGAATATCTCTATTTTACAATTAAAAACAGAAAAAAATAAAATCAAAAATACACCTAAGAACGCAAATTTCACAAGCTGTTTCATATTATCAACTTTTTTTTTGGATAATAAAATACCAATTATAAATACAACCGGTAAAGTCAAAATTATTTTTAATTTTTTCATGGGGTATATTTAAAAGTTAATAAATCTTATTTATCAAATTTCTTCGTTGATGAAAACTCATATTCCACTTTTGCCCACCAGTCACCGCCGTCACCGCTATCACCTAATTCCAAAACTTTAAATTTTGCATATCCATCAATACATTTTACAACATAACTATTTCCGATAGCCAAGGGATTAGGATCCGGGTCAAATGTTGATGGCACATTAAATATTGAGTCCAAAGGAAACATTCCCATATTTTTCTGGGAATCATTAGGAGGCAATTCAGCTTTAATTCCAAAGCCAGGTCTATACCAAAGTTTATTTCTCTTTTGCGGATCAACAGGCGACCAGTTGACTACATCTCCATCGTTATTCTCCCATTTCACTGTATCTGAGATGCCAGCAGAAAAATCAAAACCAGCATGTGACAAGGTTGCTGTTTTGTATGAAGCACTGGATTCATCATCAATTGTAAACAATTCGCAAGAGGAAAAGAGTGTAATTGCTACAATAGTTAAAAATATCGCATGATTTGTTTTCATAACATAACCTTTTTTTTATTAAATACTCCAAAGTTATGTCAAAAACATACTATTATCAACAGCAAATCTATATTCGACAGGGATGAATGTATATTCGATTTAGGAATTGTTTATTTTTTCCAAAATCGATAGGAATTGTTCCTTTTTGCGCTGTGCTACGGGAATCTCGATTCCGTTTTGCATAGTGATATACCCTCCATCGTGTTTGTTGTAATAGTCTATATAATCCACATTGATTAAATACGACTGGTGGGTTCTGAAAAAATTGCAGTTTGATAGCAATTCTTCAAAAGTCTTTAGATTCCTTGATACAGTTATTTTTTTATTGTCGATAAGATAAAAAGTGGTGTATCCTCCGTCTGATTGACAATGAACGATATTTTTTGTTTCTATGATATGAATTCTTTTTTCGGTATGCAGTACTATTTTTTGATTCCTCTTGTCTTGCATATTAAGATTGGAAAACAAAGCATTGAGCTTTAAAGATAAGTTCTCGCTTTTGACCAATTCAGATACTCTTTTTACAGAATTGATAAGCTTCATTGGATTAATGGGCTTAAGTATATAGTCCAATGCGGAAAATTCAAATGCCTTGATTGCAAATTGCTCAAAAGCTGTGATAAATATTAGCTTAAAACCAATGGAAGGAAGTTTTTTTAATAGATCAAAACCGCTCCCATCCGGCATATTGATATCCAATAAAACCAATTCGGGTTTATGTCTCATAATAGCTTCAAATCCCGTCTCAACACCATCCGCTTCAGCTACTACTTTGATATCCTCATTCGAATATTTCAATATTTCCATTATGGTTTTACGGGCTTTGGCTTCATCATCAATAATTATTGTTTTCATAATTCTATATTTTATTTTTTATAGCCATTAAGGAGTTAAGAATAGTTAAGCGCTCCTATTTAACGTCTTAATGTGTCTTAATGCCTTAATGGTTTAAATAAATAACCGGAACAAACAAAGTGATTCTTACTCCGGCAATTTCCATATTTTTATCAATAATATTCTCTACTTTTAGATCAAATTTTCCGCTTTTTTCTTTATTTAATATCTGCAATCTCTTCTTAATTATCTGCAATGCCATGGATTTATGTTTGCTACTATCTTCACTAACTTTTACCTTTGTACTTTTATCTTTTGTCTTTACACTTTTATCTTTTATCTTCTCAATCCCTTTGCCATTATCTTCCACCACGATTTTGAGTTTATCTTCTTCCCGCTTTATTTTTATACGAATCATTCCTTTTCTTTCCAATTCTTTAAAGCCGTGTTCAATACTATTCTCCAGAAACGGTTGAATCAATAGTGGCGGCACACCGAAAAACTCTGTATTGATATCAGGGTCTATTTCAAAACTAAAATCAAATTTGTTTTCAAATCTGAGCTGCTGTATAATGAGATAATTTTTCAAAGATTCTATCTCTTTTTCCAAACTGATAAATTCTTCTTTGGAACCGTATAGAATAGAACGCATCAAATCGGCAAATTTTGCGAGATATGTTCCCGCTTCAATAGGATTGTGAGTGAAAATATATGATTGGATTGCCCCCAAAGCATTGAAAATAAAATGAGGATTCATCTGAGATCTTAATAGCTTCTGCTCTAATAATTCAGTAAAATGTTTTTCCTTTAATTTATTCTCACGGTATTTTATTACAATAAATACAATTATCATTAGAACAATAATTTCCAATAACATAAACCACCAGGTCTTCCACCAAGGAGGCTTTATTAATATATTCAATCTTTTTATATCATCTCCCCATACCCCGTCCATATTGGCTGTCTTCAATTTTAGCTCATACTCTCCCGGTTCAAGATATGTATATACCGCTTCCCTTTGACCGCTTTTTGGAAAATGCCAATCATCATCAAAATTTCCCAATTTGTAAGCAAATCTATTGTCTTGAACACTGCTAAAATCATTGGAGCTAAATGCAAATGTCAGATAATTTCTATTGTGTTTCAAATTGATCAAGCCAGTTTTTAGCTTATTCAAATCCTGCGGTTCTGCAAATATCTTAAAACCGGTAAGCAAAACTTTGGGTTTGAATTTGTCTTTGATGGCAGAATGAGAATCAATAATCACCAATCCGTTTTTGGAAGCAAAAACCAATCGTCCATCATCAAGTTTACAGGCATCTGAGTTAAATTCATTTCCGCGTAAACCGTCCTTTTCAAAGAAATTTTGAAAATCACCTGTGGAAGCATCAAATTTAGACAAACCGTTTGAAGTAGATATCCAGAGATAGCCTTCATCATCATCCAAAATCGCTTGAATACCATCATCACATAACCCGTCTTCTTTGGTAAAATGCTCAAAAGTGTCATCAGTGCCGTTATACTTATTTAGTCCTTTCGCTCCAACCCAAATGTTGTTTTTTGAGTCCTTGAAAATATAAGTGACATTATGCCCCCACAATTTGATACTATCATTAGTCAATCCTGAAAAATTCTTGAGTTTGCCGCTTTTTTCGTTGTAAATACTCAGTCCGATATTAGATGTACCTATAAAAATATCACCATTATCGTTTTGCATAAGGCAATTGATAAAATGTGAGCCTAATTTATCGATAAAAGGACCGGGTTTGTTCGGTAAACCGACAAATTCTTTTTTTTCAGGATCAAATTTTCCAAGCGAATAAGAACTCCAAATTCCAATCAAAATTTTACCTGCCTTATCTTCTATAAAATCATTGTACCAATCATATTTTTGACTTACCGGTTGAAGTGAAAAATGGTATAATTTATCTGTTTTTGCTTCGATAAAATCAAAGCCGATTCCCGCCCATAAACCGATATAGATATTTCCTTTGCTATCTTGAAATAATTTTGATATTCTATTGGAAGCAAGTTGGTATTTACTCTTTTTCGATTTATCGATATGGTCTGTGCGGATAAAATCTTCATTCAGAATATCTATACCGTTATTTTTTGTCCCTACCCAAATTTTCCCGTCATTTGCCTGCATAATTGTAGTGATATTGTCCGACGAAAGTGTTTTGTTATCGCCATAAATATGAAAAGCCGCACCGAATTTATTTTTATAAGGACTATATTTACATAAACCTCCCATAGTTCCTATCCAAAGATTACCGGCATTGTCTTTAAAAAAATCAAATACATAGTTGGAAGGCAAAGACCGTTTGTTTTCGTCCGAATGGACGATGGAATAAAGTTTGCCGGATGCTCTATCCAAAATTTTCATACCTATCCCATTTGAAATCCACAATTCATTTTCATTAAAATCTATCAAATCAAATGTAGACCCCCCAAGGTATTTTGAAAACACCTCTTTTTCTCTATCAAATTGATACAAACCGTCAATTCCTGCAATCCAAAACACACCGGTTTTGTCAATATAGTATTTTGTAACATCCTTATCTCTTTTGCGTGTTTTATTATCAGGATCTGCTTTGTAATATGTAAATTTTTCTTCTTTTTTCGCAAATTTGCAAGGATCTAATCCTCTACCACCAATCCATAAATTGCCCCGGTTATCATCAAAAATCCAGTGGTAATAATATGTATTAAATTGGATATGGGGTTGATGTTGAAAAGTTTTGTGAGACTTTGTTAAGGGATTGTACTTATGTAAAAGTCCATCTGCCGTATCAAACCAAACAATACTATCGTTTTCACAATAAACAGACATTACAAATCTGCTTTTAGAATTCAAACTATCATTTTTAAAGGGAAATATATGTCTAAATTTATGATTGTTGGATCCATAAATATCTAGTCCGCCATTACTGCCTATCCAAATCACATCTTTATCATCTTGTGCTAATGTGCAAACGATATTTCCGGCTATTGAAGAAGAGTCCTTTTGATTGTGAAAATAATTAGTGAATCGGTAACCGTCAAATTTATTCAGACCGTTTTCTGTTGCGATCCATAAATAGTCCTCCTTATCTTGGAAAATTTTATTAATCCTGTTATTGGATAAGCCATTTTTTGTAGTAAAAATATCAAAATTGTAATAAGGAGCGTAATAAATTCCTTTTTGTCCTTGCAGAGTGAACAAATAAAAAAAAAGCGATATGGTTAAAGCTTTTTTCAAAACCAAGCTTTAAGTTATAAATCTCACATAAAGATAATAATTAAATAGATGTAAACATTGTGAGAATGACTATTTCTATGTTAATTA
>JALVAD010000236.1 GCA_027011385.1 Saprospiraceae bacterium
CCTTTATATTTGTGTGTTTTTTTACTGCAAATATTTTTGCTCAAGTAAAATTTGAAGATAAATCTTCATCTATTCTCAATAACGATAAGGTATTTACAACCTTGAGTGTATCTGTTGCAGACCTAAATGGAGATTACTATGATGACATAACAGTATTAAACAAAGGGGTATATCTAAAGACGTACATCAATACAGGAAAACTTGATGGGTTTACACCTGACAGTATTGAGAAAGTGTTTGAAAAGCCGGCTTGGACTATCAACACAGGTGATTTTGACAACAACGGTAATTCTGAGATTTATACTTGTGGCGCTCAGACTTATGGTAATTTATATACATTCATTGATAGTACTTATGTATTGACAGATGAATTAAAAAATGTATCTTATGCTCAAAATTCCAATATTATAGATATCAATAATGACGGATTTCTGGATTTGTTTGTTTGCAATGAAAATAATTATAATGCCATATATATAAATGATGGCACAGGCAAACTAAAATGGAATGATTATATTAATTTCAAGGTTGATTCCAATTACAATAACTATGGAGATTACGGTAGCGATTTTATTGATTTTGATGATGATGGTGATTTAGATTTGTTTATAACCAAATGTTGGCCGGGAGCTGAAGAAAATAATGATCCAAGGCGAATAAATACTCTTTTTGTCAATGACGGAAACAATAATTATACCGATCAAGCAGATAAATACGGCTTAAATAGCGGTGCGCAATCCTGGACAGGAATGTTTGGCGATATGGATAATGATGGTGATTTGGATTGTTTTGTGACTAATCATGATACAATGCATTATTATTATGAGAATATTGATAATGACACTTTCCTAATGAAAACAGGGCTTAATTTTCCTGAATTATATTGTAACTCTATTCAGGCTTCGTTGAGGGATTTTGATAATAATGGATTTTTGGATATATTGATTTCCGGTGATATATCATATATGGTATGGAACTTTGGCAATAATAATTATAGTGTGGAAGAGAAACCATTTGGAAGAGGACAAATTCATTCTTTTGGAATCGGGGATCTCAATAATGATGGTTTTTTAGATATATACACATCGTATGGTAAAGGTCTTAATGAATATGGCAATTACAAAGATCTTATCTGGATAAATAAAGGCAATGATAATCATTATGTGAAATTTAGCCTGCTCGGTACTGAGTCCAATAGACAAGGTATTGGAGCAAAAGTGAAAATATATGGATCTTGGGGTGTACAAACCCGCGATGTACGAATAGGAGAAAGCTATGGGATCACCAATTCGGTCAATATAAATTTTGGACTTGGAAACAATGATAAAATAGACTCGATGTTAGTGATTTGGCCATCAGGGATAAAAGATAAATACGACAACGTTAAAGCAAATGAACACTATTTGCTTCACGAAGGCTTGGGGATAAACAAATTTTTTGATATTAATACCGAGGGAGACTTGAAATTTTGCTCAGGTGATTCTGTCGTCTTATCGGCTCCAAATGGTAGCGACTATCACTACAAATGGTCAACAGGAGCAGATACTCAAAGCATCGTTGTGAAAAAATCAGGGACTTTTAATGTGACAATTACGGATACATACGGAATTGTGCAAGTATCAAAATTGGTAAAGACAAATCTTAACCCTATTGAAAAACCCGAAATAGGATTTACCAAAGGCTATTTTGCCAATTGTGAAGGGGAAGAAGTTGAGCTCATTTGTAATGAAAAATACGAGTCTTATGCTTGGTTTAAGGACGGTGAACCTTTGCCATCTTCCAATACAGTAAATCTGTTTGTTTCAGAACCGGGATATTATTCCGTAAAAGCTCAAGGAACTTGTGATGTGATATATTCCGATACTTTGTTTATAGATTTTCTCAAAGTTGATAATCCTATTGTTACTTACGATGATACAGTTCACACAAAAAGAAGAGATACCTTGACGGCAACAGGAGAAATTGTTCTTTGGTACGACAGCCAAAATAGTACAATTCCCTTGGATACCGGTAATGTGTTTGTGACAGATACTATTGATTCATACACGGTATATTGGGCGGAAAATGTAGGCAAATACAAGTTTTCGCCAAAGCATATCGGTATCACAGACAACCAAAGCAACCAGACAGGCTCTGAAAGCACTAACGGAGGGCTGATTTTTGACTGCCACAAAGATATTATACTTAAATCGGTAAAAGTGTATTCAAGTAAAAACGGTATTAGAAGATTCCAAGTAAAAGATAAAGATGGATACATCCTACATTACAAAGACGTAGATGTAAAAACCGGTCAGCATAGAATAGAACTCAATTTTGAATTGAAAGCAGGTGATTCTTATAGGCTGGAAACAGATAAAGAAATAAACCTTTCCAATTTACAGACTAAAGCACCTTATTTCTTTAGAGACAATAGTGCTGTGGTCAATTATCCTTACGAAAATGAGTTGCTCTCTATAAATGCATCTTTTTTCGGCAAAAACTACTACTATTACTTTTATGATTGGGAAGTGGTAGAGACAGGTCTGCAATGTACAAGTGACAGAATCACAATTCCGATAGTATTTGACCCCGGTAGTGCCACTTTCAATTTGATTTCAGACAATATAAAAATGTATCCCAATCCGGTTAATAATAAAATAATGCTCAATACTGATACAATTATTGACAGAATTGAAGTATATAATTCGGTTGGCAAAAAAATAATGATAAAATCTTGCAATGGGAAAAAGCTTATTTCTCTAAGAGTATCCTGTCTGCAAAATGGATTGTATTTCTTAAAAGTTATTAGAGATAAAAGATGGATAGTACTTAAGTTTAATAAAAACTAAATAGAATTTTATAATATTTGGGCTGTTTAGACAAAAT
>JALVAD010000237.1 GCA_027011385.1 Saprospiraceae bacterium
ACTTAGTCCAGATAATGATTCATATACAATAAATCCTTTTAATAAAGGAAAGGATAAAATACAAGGCAAATATCATTCTTTACCTCTATTATTTTATTTAAAAGAAAAAGACGTTGAGAAAATTTTAAAATATTATGTTGATTTTGTGTTAAACGCAAAGCATATTGTATTAAATACTACTATTGTTTTAAAATTTTATAAAAAATGGTTGTCTTCAACGGAAAAGTTAATTTCAAATGAAGATGATGAAAGAAATGAGATAAAGTTATTGCGTTGTATCATATTAATGCTTCTTCCAGATGTTCCTAATCAAGATATTCTTATAAATAATAGAATAAGAGAGATAATTGATTATGAATTATCTGCCGATGATTACCTCATAAGTGAGTTTTATTATTTAATTTCTTGGGCTGCCCGGAGATCAAAGCATTATAACTTAGCACGTAAATATGCAGAACAAGGAATTAGGAAATTTCCGGAAGATGGTAGATTTTATCATTCAAGAGCCTTAATTGATTATTGCCTATTAGATGATAAAGACGATAAAGAAAAACGAATTTCATTAAATAGGATAATTAGAGATTCCAACAAAGCAATAAATCTCTATAAAAATATAAAAAACAGAAGTTGTACTGAAAAATTAATAATTAGTTTATACAACACCATTGTTTATACAAAATGTTTATTATGGGAGCTAGATTATAATAATGGTATAGTGTCAGATACAATATTTGAAATTAGAAAAATTTTAGATAAAGAAATTAAGAGAGATGAAAATTACAGGCATTTAATAGAGTTTTTACATACAGAAGCATATTTAGAATTATTGGAAAGCAATTACTATTTCTCAAAGGATAATCTATCATTTTCAAGGAATAAAATTATGCGTTCTCAAAACGCAATACAAAAAGCTCTAAATATTAACAAAAGTAATGAAGAATGTTTAACTCTGGAAAGTAGAATATTAAAAGCTGCTAACAATGTGTATAAGTAATGGCGGCAAAGTGCTAAATAACAAACTATTATGAACAAATCAAACGGCAGTGCAAAAATAAAAGTAAGTGCAAAAAAACCGCCACTACTCATACACTAACCGTTATGTGGGATAGTTCAATAACCATAAAAAACAAACTAATATAAAAAGGGGCTGGAAAGCCATCCCGCACTGCGACAGAGATGTCTGCAACGCTACAACAGCAAAACTCACATCACAGTCTCAGTTTACCAAAGTTAGGATTATATTAATAATCAATCCCTAGATTGTAATCTGAGGGTTTTAAATTGCTTTTCTAAAAATTTAGCCTGTTTAGCTCGAAAAGCTTCATTCAGACCAAAGATTAAATAAATTATACATTTTTTAACTAAAAACAAACACAAATGAAAAAAAAAATTATCTGCTTGTTCATTTTATTAGGTTTTTTAAAAGGAATCTCACAGGATTTTTCTACAAAAAAAATCTTAATCCCTAATACTGGAGCTGATACCAGTGCTCAAGGTAGAGCTGAAATGGAGGATGTAACCTATGTTTCTAGTTTTGATGGTAAAAATGCGCATTTTGTAATGCAAAACTATACTCTTGATATTTATGAGTATAATAATAATCAGTTGACTACTTTGGATACTTCAATTTCTAGTTGTTCGTATGTTGTTGATATTCTTGATTACAATAATGATGGTTTTCTCGATATTATAGGGACATATGGAGTTCTTTACAACAATGGAGAAAATCATTTTAGTGAATGCATACCATTAATTGCTAATAATCATAAAGGACGAACATATCAAATTGTAGATTTTGATAATGATGGAACTCTTGATTGTATAAATATTAATGATATATATGAAACGGGGAACTTTCAATCAGACCTTTACATCTATTTATTAAACGAAGATAAAACTATTAAATCAACGTTATTGACTGGAGGCGAAAAAGATATTCCAGTATACAAACCTGTTGATTTTAATGGAGATGGTCTTATGGATATTGTGTATCTTGTAGATATTTTTGCAAATAATAAGGCCATATTAGCAACAAATAATGGAGATGGCACTTTTACAAAACAAGTTATAAGTGTTAGTAATCCAGATGATTTACTTGAAGTTGATGATTTTGATAATGATGGTGATAAAGATTTTATTATTACAGGATTTAATGGTGGTGATATATATCTAGTCGCAAATAATGATGGGGTGATGATGGAGTCTAATAGAGTTATAACGTGCGATCATATTTATAGTTTTAACTCTTTTGATATGAATAAAGATGGAAATATAGATATAATTGCATTAGTTCGTACGTCTTGGGAAATATATGATATTGTCATATTTTATGGGAATGGAGATCTCAGCTTTCAAGATCCGATTGTAGTAGGATCAATTGATGGATTTTTATATATTGGTTCAAGTAAGTATCCTATTAGAAAATGGATGGATGTATATGATTATGATCATGATGGTGATTATGATATATTTGTAAATGAGATTAAAGATATGCGATTTGTCGTATTTGAAAATGAACTTTGTAATGGTATTAGTTATGATAATGACATAAAAAATGTGAGCTGTTATTCTAAATGTGATGGAGAAATTATTATTTCTAATTTAAAAAATGGCAATGCACCATATTCATTTTTATGGAATGATGGAAATACAGATCAATCGAGAACAGGATTATGTTCTGGTGATTATTCTTTAACTATTTCTGATGGGGCAGGTTGTTCAGTAACAAGAATTTTTACAATCGTACAGCCAGAACAATTAAATTATTCATCAACTATTACTGATGAGAGCGGAAATAATTTTAATGATGGATCAATTACACTAGATGTTCAAGGAGGAACTCCTCCCTATTTGTTTCTTTGGAGTAATGGTTCGGATTCTCAAAAGTTAAGTAACCTTGCCCCCGGCGAATATTCAGTCACCGTTACAGATGCAAACGGATGTACAGTATTGGATAAGATAATAGTCAATGAATTTACTTGTCCTAATCTTACAGTAAATTCTCAAACATCAAATATCAGTTGTTTTGGTGCTTGTGATGGTTCCATAGCTGCATTAAGCGTAAATAATGCAGTATCACCGCTTTCATATAAGTGGAATACCGGAGCGACCTCAGCATCCTTGAGCAATCTATGTGCAGGAGATTACAGCGTTACAATTACAGATGCTAAAAACTGTGAAGTTGTCCAAAACTATACATTGACTCAACCGGATGAAATCACAATTACTGTTGATAGTATAAGAGATGTAAGATTAGACCCTCTCGGATATATTGCAATTACCACCAACAACAATGGAAATTATATATTCTCTTGGAAAGGACCGGGTAATTTTACGGCAAAAACCGAGGATTTGGACAGTTTAAATGATTTTGGATGTTATACTTTGACGGTTACAGATACAACTACAAATTGTAGTATTGACAGTACAATTTGCCTAGAAGATAAGACAGCAACTTTGGATTTTGAATTTAGCAATATCAATATTTACCCTAATCCGACCAAGGGGAATTTTATCATTGATTTTAACAATACAAGGCTGAATCAAGCTGAAATCACTATATTTGACCTTTCGGGCAAGCAGCAATTAAATTTAGAAAAGAAAAAAAGTGATAAAATTCTAAACGTAGAATCAGAAGTTCTAAATTCAGGTTTATATATTATCAGAATCAAATCAGCAAAATTCGGAACATCATTTAGAAAAGTAATATTAAGTAAATAGCAACGCAAAAGACTGGCACATTGTCGCATCGCTCAATGCAAAACACAAAGCAAAATGAGACAAAGAGCCTGTCTTGCAAAGCTCAAAAAAAACAGGCAGGTAATAAAATTACCCCACATAACAAGCCGTATGACAGCATAGCCGACTATCGTCAGGCTACGCAGCATACGGCGAGACCGTTATGTGGGATAGTTTAATAACCATAAAAAAACCCAGCTAAGATAAAAACAAGGGAATGGAAAGCCATCCCGCACTGTGACAGAGATGTATGCATCGCTACAATAGCAAAACTCACATCACAGTCACAGTTTTTGCAAAAACAAAGACAATAATCGAGAAAAAGTATTATTATAAACAACAGAATTAATAACTAAAGCATATTTTTATGACAAAACTTGTTATGATGAAAAGACTAATCTATACTGTAATTTTAATGCTAGCTATAAGCACTTTAGATTTTTCTCAATCCTGCCTTCCAAATGGAATAACCTTTACAAGTCAACAGGAAATCGATGACTTCCCCAGTAATTACCCAGGATGTAGCGAGATAGAAGGGAATGTATGTATTGGTGATTGCACTCCACCTTTTAATGATTCTAATATAGGAAATTTAGATGGATTAGCCCAGCTAAATCAAATTGATGGAGATATTGAAATAAGAAATAATCCTAATTTATCAAGTTTTCACGGATTACATAATTTAAATTCAATTGGTGGAGACTTTACAGTTAAGGATAACTCTTCACTTGAAAGCTTATCTGAATTAAACAATTTAAGTAATATAAATGGAGATCTCATTATTTATGAAAACATTTCACTTACTGATTTAGCAGGGTTAGATAATTTGATAACAATTACTGGTAACCTGGTAATTAATTTTAATTCGTCATTAACGGATTTAGCAGGATTGAATAATATAACAGCAGTTAATGGTTTTATTTCTATTAATCATAATTCTTTATTAAGTAGTTTTTCAGGTCTAAGTAGTCTTAATTCGGTTGGAGGACATTTCTATATTAATGATAATGATGCTTTACTAAATTTTACAGGTCTAGAGGCTTTAAGCTCAATCGGAGGGTATTTAAATATTTATCACAATGAATCGATAACTAGTTTAACTGGTTTTAATAATTTAACAACAATTGGTGATTTTTTACAAATTCGCTATAATTCTTCTTTGCCTAATTTAATTGGGTTGGGTAGCTTAGAAACAGTTGCTACTAACCTTAGAATTTATGAAAACTATGCTATGATTAATTTGGAAGGATTAGATAATTTAATTTCTATTGGAGGTTATTTATTAATAGCGAGTAATTATGATATGACAAGTTTAACTGGAATCGAAAGTCTAACATCAATTGGAGGTTACCTTAGGATTCATAATCATATAGATTTAACTAGTTTAAGTGGAATACAAAATATTGACCCATCCACAATAGTATCAACTGATTCTAATCATAAAGATTTAGAAATCATTGATAATCAAAATTTATCCGAATGTGAGGTTTTGAGTATTTGTAATTTTCTTGATTTACCTGATAAAACAAAGGAGATATACGATAATGCCCAAGGTTGTAATAGTTCTTATGAAATAGAAAACGCCTGCAATGAGGTTTTTATTCCAAATTGTACAAGCCTTATAGCTCCACAAAACGGAGATACTGATATTAATATCACGCAAGATTTAAGTTGGGAAAGTATTGGGGATAATGCAGACGGTTATAAACTTACAGTAGGTACTACATCAGGCGGAACAGATATAATGGACAATGAAGATGTTGGAAATGTCACTACTTATGACCCTGGAGATTTCCCTTGCGGGAACTTTATATACGTTACTATAGTACCTTACAATGCGGCAGGCGATGCTACAGGTTGTACTGAGGAAAGTTTTACTACCGAGGATGTTGTGGCAGATGCAGGAACAGATACAGAGATTTGTTCAGGTGGAAGTACACAACTTAATGCAATCGGAGGGACTACATATAGTTGGTCACCATCAACCGGATTGGATGATCCTAATATCGCAAATCCAGTAGCAAGTCCTGACGCTACAACTATTTATACCGTGACAGTTAGTAATGACGGTAGATGCCCAGATACAGACGATGTTATCGTATCGGTATTACCAAGTCCTATACCAAATGCAAGTGCTACCGAAGAAACCTACAATAATGCCAATGACGGAACAGCTACTTGCGCACCAACAGGCGGGATATTGCCTTATAATTATCTATGGAGCAATAGTGAAACAACTCAGTCTATTTTAAACTTAGAACCCAATAATTATACTATCACAGTTACGGATAATAATGGTTGTACGGCTGAAGAAACAGTGACAGTAAATGAATTTGTTTGTCCAACCCTTACAATTAACGCCACACAGCAAGACGCACAATGCAATGGCTCTTGTGACGGCTCTATCACTATTACAGGGGTTACAAACGGTGTAGCTCCGTTTACTTACTCTTGGTCAAATAATGCTACTACTGCAACTAATAGCGGATTATGTGCAGGAGAATATACGGTAACAGTAACAGATGATAAAAACTGTTCCGTATCGGAAACTTATACTATAACCGAACCTGATGAACTATTTGCCAATGCAAGTGCAACAGACGAAACAGGTAATGACTTTGAAGATGGTACTGCTACAAGTGCTCCGTCAGGAGGAACTTCTCCTTATACTTATGCTTGGTCAAACGGAGAAACTACACAGACTATTACCGGACTTGCACAGGGAAACTATACCGTGACAGTAACTGATGCGCACTCTTGTACAGCGGAAGAAACAGTTACGGTTCAAGAATTCATTTGTCCTACACTAACCATAGAAGCTACGGTAACTAATTCAAGTTGCAATGGTGTGTGTGACGGACAAATAACAATAGATAATATGATAAACGGTGTACCTCCATTTACTTATCTTTGGACTAATGGAGAAACAACGCAAACTATAACAGGACTGTGCGTAGGAGATTATGGAGTAACCGTAACTGATTCTAAAAATTGTTCAGAAACAGACGGGTATGGAACAATTGAGCCAGCGGAATTATTTTCCAATGCAAGCGCAACAGATGAAACAGCCAATGATGCCAATGATGGTACAGCAACTGCAAACCCATCAGGTGGTACGACTCCTTATTCTTATGAATGGAGCAACGGAGAAACAACACAAACTATCGAAAATCTCGCACCGGGAGATTATACGGTAACTGTAACAGATGATAATGATTGTACCAAGGAAGAAACGGTTACGGTCAATGAATATATCTGTCCTACTTTGTCTTTGGAGTCTTCACAATCTGATAATACTTGTTATAATGGATGTGATGGAGAGATAACCATAACCAATGTGATAAACGGAATTGCCCCATTTACTTATGAATGGAGTAACGGTCAAACGACACAAACAGCAACAAATTTATGTGCAGGAGATTATGATGTAACGGTAACAGACAGTAAAAACTGTAGTGTAGTATCTGAAACATTTACTGTAACAGAACCGGAAGAATTGACAGCAACTGCTACAAGTACAGGAGAGACTTACAATGATGCCGAAGATGGCACTGCTACAGTAAATTCTAACGGAGGCACTCCTTCATATTCTTATTTGTGGAATACAGGAGCGACTACTCAAACAATTACAGACCTTGCTCCCGGTACATACAATGTTACTGTCACGGACGATAATGGATGTACAGTAGAAGCAGAAACAGAAGTCGAGGAGTTTATTTGTCCGACATTAACTATTTTTGAAGAAACTGAAAATGTATTTTGCAATGGAGATTGTGACGGATATATCAGTATATACGCTATTGATAATGGTGTTGCTCCTTTTGAATATCTTTGGAGCACAGGAGATACGGAATCATCAATTGATAACCTTTGCCCTGATACTTATAGTGTCACGGTTACTGATGCAGATAACTGTACGGTTACAAAATCTTATGAGATTACAGAACCGGATGAACTTTTAGCTAATGCAACAGCTACTGATGAAACGGAATATGAAGCACAAGATGGAACTGCGATTGCAAACCCGACAGGAGGAACATTGCCTTATGATTATGAATGGAGTACAGGAGCAACAACTCAAAGTATTTCAAATCTTGCACCCGGAGATTATATCGTTACGGTTACAGATTATTATAATTGCCAAAGCATAGATACGGTTACAGTCAATGAGTTTATATGTCCTGAACTGACAGTAAATGCAACCCAAACCAATGTTGATTGTAATGGAGCTTGCAATGGAGAAATAGAAATTACTTCGGTAGCCAATGCAGTAGAACCGCTTTATTACGAGTGGAGTAATGGAGAAACAACGGCTTTGATTAACAATCTATGTCCCGGAACTTATACCGTTACTATTACAGACGATAAAAATTGTGAAGTAATACAAGATTATACAATTACACAGCCGGAAGAACTACTTGCTAATGCTTCTGCCACCGATGAGACAGCCAATGATGCCAATGACGGAACAGCTAAAGCAAACCCGACAGGAGGAATTAGTCCTTATTCTTATGCTTGGAGCAATGGCGAAACCACGCAAACTATTTCCGGGCTTGCCCCGGGAAGTTACACCGTCACGGTAACTGATAATAACGGATGTACTTCGATAGAATCCGTATCGGTAGCAGAATTTGGATGTCAAGGATTAGCGATAGCAATCAACCAAACAAATGTACAATGTAATTCAGAATGCAACGGAATCCTTGATATAACAGGAGTAACAAACGGAGCAACCCCATTCTCTTATACTTGGAGCAATAGTAAAACAACGGCAAAAATCGACAGTTTATGCCCCGGTAGTTACAGCGTAACGGTAGTAGATGGTAATAATTGTAATGTGTATGGCTCATATACCATTACCGAACCACAAGTATTATCAGCCAATGCCACATCTACAGATGAAACTGCCAAAGATGCCAATGACGGCACAGCAATCTCCAATCCAAGTGGTGGAACACAAGATTATGCTTATAGTTGGAGTACAGGCGATACTACACAAGCTATTTCGGGATTAGCCCCCGGTACATATTTTCTTACTGTTACAGATGCAAACGGATGTACAACTCTTGATACGGTTACAATTATAGAATTTACTTGTCCTGCTCTTGAAGTAAATTCCCAGACATCAAATATCAGTTGTTTTGGTGCTTGTGACGGTTCCATAGCAGTATTAGGCGTAAATAATGCAGTATCACCACTTTTATACAAATGGAATACCGGCGCGACGTCAGCATCAATGAGCGATTTGTGTGCAGGAGATTACAGCGTTACAATCATAGATTCTAAAAACTGTGAAGTTGTCCAAAACAATACATTAACTCAACCGGATGAAATCCTAATAACTGTTGATAGTACAAGGGATGTAAGATTAGACCCTCTCGGATATATAGCAATTTCCACCAACAACAATGGAAATTACATTTTCTCCTGGAGTGGACCTGGTAATTTTACTGCAAAAACAGAGGATTTAGATAGTTTGAGTGATTTTGGATGTTACACTTTAACAGTTACAGATACAGTTACTAATTGTAGTAAAGACAGTACGATTTGCCTGGAAGATAAGACATCAACTTTGGATTTTGAATTTGGCAATATCAATGTTTACCCTAATCCAACCAAGGGTGATTTCATCATTGATTTTAACAATTCAAGGTTAAAACAAGCTGAAATCACTATATTTGATCTTTCAGGCAAACAATTATTAAATTTAGAAAAGAAAACAAGTGATAAGGTTCTAAACGTAGAATCAGAAGTTCTAAATGCAGGTTTGTATATTATCAGAATCAAATCAGCGAAATTCGGAACATCATTTAGAAAAGTAATATTGAGTAAATAGCAACGCAAAAGACAGGCACATTGTCGCATCGTTCAATGCAAAACACAAGGCAAAATGCGACAAAGAGCCTATCTTGCAAAGCTCAAAAAAACAGGCAGGTAATAAAAGTACCCCACATAACAAGCGATATGACAGAATGGCGAAAAATACGAAATTCGTATTTTACATAGCTTACTTGACATCGCATTATTTTAAAAGATTCTGGCAGTTTCGCCACTCTGCATATCGCGAGACCGTTAAGCACCATAGTGTGCCCTGAATGGAAACCAAGACCATTGATTAATCAAATAAACTTGGAGACCAATGCTGTAATTAAGATGGAGGTAGGTCCTCCGCGGACGCTGTACAGGCGGGGTCTGCAAATCACCTT
>JALVAD010000238.1 GCA_027011385.1 Saprospiraceae bacterium
CGTATATAATTTCCCACCTTTTCTATTTGGTAATAAAGATTAGTTTTTTTGAAACGAAAAACATAATAAAAATAAGCTATTATAAGAAATAATACAGTTAATAAAACAAATATTCCTCTGATAATCCAATATTTAATTTGACAAGTAGGGTATGGCGGTAATGCATGAAAAACAGGATTTTTAAAAAACATTTTTTTAATACCCGTCAAAGAATCTTTAAGAAAGACATAAGTTGTTAAGCTCACTTTTTTTGAAGGTAAATTACATTTATCAAGTGTGTCGGGTATGGGAAAGTAAAAATTAATCTTGTTATTTTTAATATGAGTTTTTACAGGTTGCTCGTCCACTTTGACTTTAAAAAATATAATGCTGTCTATTGTCGTTTTGTATTCGTTTTTTATAGTTCTAAAAGAATCATTTAGAACAATGGAAATACTACACAATGAATTTTCGCTATTTTTGTCATTGTAGATAACTTGATCGATAATGTCCGTGTTGAAGTCTTGTGTTAGCGAAACTTGATTTTTTGGATATAAGTTATAAAAATATGCAGAGATTTTATCATCTATATTTATTCTGTAAATTTCATTTTTTTGGTAATTAGCAGATAATGTTTTAGCAATTGTACCAATGCTTTCATTATAATTTTTCAAATGATCTTTAATAGAAGAAAATTCATCAGCTGCCCCTATTCCATTAAACTCAATATCTTTAATTAATACAATGAAAATGGTATTCTGTATGTTACGGTTATTGTTTTTTAAGATTTCATAAAGTGCATAATCAGAAATGGTGGCAAAGCCATACCAATAAGTGTCGGCTTTTCGTAATTCCTTGTTTATTGCATTCTTAAATTGTTGTTTAGATTTAAAATTTGAATAATTTACTCCGGTTTTATGAACATAGTCTTTTTTGATGCTAACCTTTTTCAATGCAGGAAATAAAGTTTGTGTTTGTAAATAATCTTTGTCTCCGTAATGTTTAATTTTTTTATGAGAAAGCAAACCGAAAAATGCAAGTGTAAATTTATCATTTATATCTGCTTTAATCACTTTATCATCAATTCGGATACCTTTATTAAAAAGTAAATCGGGAATAGAATCAAACAACAAGGTTTTTAAAGCCGGATTGTTTTCGTGGTTACGTGTTTTAGCACCGCCATCAATAAGAATAATATAATGATTCTGACAAAAACCAGAATTCATTATTGTCAGAGCTAATAGCACTCCTAATGTGATTTTTTTTATGTTTTTTACAAATTTCATTTATACCATTTTAAGCGTTGGACAAAAATAGCTCTTTTGTTTTTTCTTTTGGCATTGAGCGTTGGAAAAAAACAAATGTGCTATTTGTGCGGTTGGCTGTTTCATTTTATCACGTTGTTTCATTTTTTTTTGCTTGCAGAGAACGGCTAGGATAGCCAGCGGGTGCAGCGATAGCAAACCTGCTGTGCTCATCGCTTGTTGGGTGTAGTGCATTTATTTATCAAAAGTTTTATTCGCCCAAGTAAAGAATTCTGCTAGTGAAAAAACCATAACATTTGTATCGTTATTAGTTTCGTCTGTGTATAATTTTTCCTTCACTGCATTTCTTAACCAAATTTTTGCTCCTTTTTTAAATCCATCGCCATCAATTAATATCATAATATCTTTTTCAGGCATTGCTTCAATCGTGTTTAGATATAAGTATGGTAATTTTTCATCTACTGAACCTGCACTTTGCTGCCACTTACATTCTATGCGTATTCGCAGGTTGTATTTTTCTGAAATCAATAAAAACTCTGTATTTCCTTTATGCCCGTATATTGTTTCAAAAGGGACGTTCTTTAAAAGTAGTTCTTTGCCATACTTTTCAGGTTGCTTTTCCCATTTACGATACATTTCAATTTCAAAACCTTTGTTAAAAAGTACTGTTTGAACAGCAATTTCAAGTTGGTTTCCTGTGATATTTGCACTCCTTCCTTTTGCCATCTTAATAATTTGTTACTACGATTTCTTTGATTGAATTTCTTTTGCTACCATTTGAATTTATAGACCTTTTTGCATCAACTCTTGTAATATTAAAATTTGCATAAATTGTTTCAAAAAAGTCATCAGTTGGATCGGTGTTTTTTGGATCTGAATTACTTAACATTAATTTGTGTCCTTGCTGATCAAGTCCATAAAATAAACTTGCAAGTTGCAATTGTTCATCATCTTGAAAATTAAACTTACTATAAGATGTAAAACTTGATGTTTTGCTTATTGGTCTGTATGGTGGATCGAAATACACAAAAGAATTACTTCTTATGTCATTTTTCACTTCTCTAAAATCTGCTTTTTTGATAGTTGCAATTTCGAGCAATTTTGATACATTAAGTAGATTTGGTTCATCCAAAATTTTTGGATTCTTATAACGTCCCATTGGAGAATTGAAACCGCCTTTTGAATTAAATCTAAACAAGCCGTTAAAACAAGTTTTATTTAAAAATATTGTTTGTGCAACTCTGGGTATCCAATTTTCAGAATATTTATTGTAATCAATATTAAATCGTTGCAGATTATAATCTTCTCTTAATTCATAATAGTATTCCTTTCGCTTTTCATCATCAAGTTTTTTATATTGCCTTTCATATCTGTATAGAAAATCAATAAGTTTAAAAACATCTCTTTGAATAACTTTGTAGGCTAAAATCAATTCATCATTAATGTCATACAAAAAAGCATTTTCCACTTCGTAATTTTGAGCAACATCAAAAAAAACTGCTCCACCACCAACAAAAGGTTCGTAATAATTTTTAATTTTTTTTAGCTTTAATTCAATTGGATAAAGGGCATCAAATTGACTTAAAAGTTGTCGTTTTCCACCAACCCATTTTAGAAAC
>JALVAD010000239.1 GCA_027011385.1 Saprospiraceae bacterium
GGTAATAGAGCACTACCCTATTGTTTTTATTAAAATATTTTTTAGCTATATTCTGAATATCATCTCTTGTCACGTTCATGAATTTTTTCATTTCAGTATTAATAAGATGGGTATCGCCATAGAACATTTTATAATTAGCCAAATTTTCCGCAATTCCAACCATCCTTGTATTTTCTCCTACAAATTCGGTTTCAATCATATTTCTTAGCTTTTGAAACTCTTTTTCACTTATCAATTCATTCTTTACTTTGTCTATTTCAGCATCCATCGCCTCTTCTACAACCTTAGGATCTGCCCCCATATTTGCAATCGCAAAGACTAGGTGAATACCAGGATCTTCCAATGGATAGGGGAAACTACCGACGTAAACCGCCAATTGTTTTTCATCTTTCACCGCTTTATTCAACCTTGAGCTTTCTCCTCCTGACAGTAATTTAGATAGCATATATGCTGAATAAAAATCAGTAGTTCCTATTGCGGGAATTCTATATGTCTCAATCACTCCAGGCAATTGGATATTGTCATATATAGTATCTCTCACTTCTCCATTCAATGGAGGTTCAATTACTGTTGGTCTTGGGATAACATTTTTTCCTTTGGGAATTGAAGCAAAATACTTGTTAATCATTTTTTTTGCTTCATCGATATTAATATCACCTGCAATAGATAAGATTGCATTGTTGGGTACATAAAAAGTATTGTAAAAATTGACAAAGTCTTCATTGGATGCAGCATTTAGGTGCTCCATAGAACCAATAACAGGCCATTTATACGGATGTACTTTGTATGCATGTGCAAATGCCTCTTTCATAAGAGAGCCATAAGGCTGATTATCTATTCGTTGCCTTTTTTCCTCTTTCACTACTTCTCTTTGTGTTTCAATACCTACAGAATCAACCTTAGCATGAAGCATTCTTTCAGACTCTAGCCATAATGTCAATTCTAAATTATTGGATGGAACTACTTCATAATAAAAAGTTCTGTCCTGAGTTGTATTTGCATTGTTCATGCCACCTACATTTTGAAGGTACTTATCAAACATACCTCTTTTTACATATTTGCTTCCTTCAAACATTAGATGCTCAAAGAAATGAGCAAAACCTGTTCGATTTGGATTTTCATTCTTTGATCCCACATGATACATTACGGATGTAGCAACTATAGGAGTGGAGTGGTCTTCATGCAATATAACATGTAATCCATTTGCAAGATCATACTCGATAAACTTAATCTCATTTGATTGCGCAAAAATCGTATTAAGTACAAATAATGCAAAAAAACCTAAAATTAATTTTTTCATAAAAACATTTATTTACTAGTTAACTAAATCAAAATCTAAAATTAAATTGCGAATGTAGTGATAAAAAAATATATATAAAAGTATTTCTATTAAAGCATATATTTATTAGACGAATTCAACGAATAATGCCTGCACGAAAACGCATCAAATTTGAAATTGTTTCTATAAATCATTTTCTTATTGCATCAACAGGATTCATCTTTGAAGCTTTATACGCCGGCAATAAACCAGCAATAATACCTACCCCAATACTCCATGACACTCCATATAGAATATTACCCAATGAAAGAAACATTTCAAAATCGACCATATTATTAATCAAAACAGTGGCTAGATAAACAAGGACAAGACCAACAACACCACCCATTAAGCTCAAGAAGACTGCCTCGATTAAAAACTCCAATAAAATAATCAAACTCCTTGCTCCAATCGCTTTTTTAATACCAATAATTTTTGTTCTTTCCTTAACTGAAACAAACATGATATTAGCAATACTTACCATTCCCACTATCAATGCAAAAATACCAATAAAAAAGCCTGCTATATTCATCGTCCCAAAGACTTTATCCAACATTTTTGTAAAGAGAGATGATTCATTAATGGCAAAATTGTTTTTTTCTCTTGGTTTAAGCCGTCTCTCTTTTCGTATGGCTATTGTCAAATCATCTTTCAATTTTTCAACTTTATCATCCCCATAAGCCTGCACACTAAGCATTCTTCCCGTTCTTCTGGTATCTCGGACATTTATATATTTTCTCGCAGTATTATAGTTAATCAAGATCGCATTATCAAATGGCATTACATTTACTATATTATCACCCTCTCTCTCCAATACTCCTATAACCTGAAATTTCTGTCCTAAAAATTTAATATATTTCCCAATTGGATTTACAGTTAAAAACAACTCTTTTGCTATTGAGTTTCCCAAGATGACTTTATTATTAGCTCCTCTATATTCTCTTCTCGTAAAGTATCTACCAGCATCATATTTCAATTTCATCAAATCTCCAAAATCCCAAGTAGGCGCTATAATATATGCACCATCTACACTCGATGATTTATATTTAAGAGTTTTTCCACCTACAAAAACAGTAAAAGCAGATTTTTTAGCAGATTTCACTCTTTTACGAATAGCATTATAATCCTCAATCGTGATATCGGGACGACGCTTGTACTTCCAATAATTATTTTTCGGGTCTTCATTCCAAGGCATTTTATCTATATAAATGATGTCTGTTCCCAATTTAGAAAAACTATTCTTAATGTTATACTCCAAAGAATCAACGGCTGTTTTTACTACTACAATACTAAAAATCCCAATAGATATACCCAATAATGAAAGTATGGTACGCAATTTGTTATTCACCAATTGGTTTTTGGCTTGAAGTATACTTTCTAATAATATTCTTAAATAAATTTTCATATAAATTCTACACCATATAAATAAAAAATATAATAATAATTGAATTTCGAGAACCAAAGTACTCTTAATAGAGTTAATAAAAAAGAAGTTTAGATAAACGTAGTAAAATAATCTGCCAAAATCATAGATTATTAACATTTATACTTGTTTATTTTATAATAATGTTATTTTTGCACAAATTTTAAAAAAGACGTATATGAAAGCAAAACTTTCCAAATTTAATTTTGAGTTGCCCAAAGAATTAATCGCACAGTATCCTGCTGATGAAAGAGATGAAGCGAGATTGATGGTAATTCACAAAGATAGTGGAAAAATTGAGCATAAACTTTTCAAAGATATCATAGACTATGTCGATGATGGGGATACTTTTGCAATTAACAATACAAAAGTCTTCCCTGCAAGACTATATGGTAACAAAGAAAAGACCGGAGCGAAAATCGAAGTATTTTTACTACGTGAACTGAATTCAAGATTGAGGTTATGGGATGTGCTTGTAGATCCGGCAAGAAAAATAAGGGTTGGAAACAAACTTTACTTTGAAAAAGAAGGTGAATCTGAAATGCTCGTAGCTGAGGTATTGGACAACACAACTTCACGTGGTAGAACCATAAGATTCATGTATGATGGCACAAATGAAGAATTTTATGCCAGTTTGAAACGCCTAGGGCATACACCACTACCAAAATATATAGGTAGACAAGAAGAACAACTGGATAAAGAGAGGTACCAAACCATTTTTGCTAAAAATGACGGTGCTGTAGCTGCGCCAACTGCCGGTTTACATTTCTCAAAAAATCTTATGAAAAGATTAGAACTAAAGGGAGCTGAATTTGCAGAATTGACACTACATATAGGGATTGGGACTTTCAGATCAATTGAAGTAGAAGATTTATCAAAACACAAAATGGATGCAGAATTTTTTAGTATCTCTGAGGAATCTGCCGGAATCATAAATGCTACAAAAGCCAGAGGGAATAGAGTATTTACAGTTGGCACCACTTCAACGCGTGCAGTAGAATCTTCTGTAACTGCAACAGGTAAGTTGCGTCCAGCTGAAGGATGGACTAACCTATTTATATATCCACCGTATGATTTTCAAATTGCAGATGCATTGGTCACTAATTTCCATTTGCCAAAATCAAGTCTTTTTATTATGATTAGCGCTTTTGCAGGATCCGATTTGATGATGGATGCTTATCAAGTAGCTATTAAAGAAAAGTATAAATTCTTTTCATATGGCGATGCAATGTTGATTATTTAAATTATTTTTAAAAAAAATCAAGTTGAATAAACTATTTTTATTTAAAATGCATTATGAATAATAGAAATATAATTTTAATTCAAATAAACAGAAAAATATGTATTGGACTTTAGAGCTTGCTCACCATTTAGAAGACGCACCATGGCCTGCGACAAGAGACGAATTGATAGATTTTGCTATTCGCTCCGGTTTACCTATTGAAGTAATAGAGAACCTTCAGGAGATGGAAGATGAGGGCGAAATCTATGAAAACATAGAAGATATATGGCCGGATTATCCCAGAAAGGATGATTTCCTCTTCAATGAAGATGAATATTAATCCATCTGTCTTAATAAATAAAATCAAAAAAAGTCTTGTATATTGATATTGTATAAGGCTTTTTTTTAATTTTGCGCCATGCTAAAAACACCAAGGAAATTGATAATTGCAATAGATGGCTTTTCTTCTTCCGGAAAGTCCACCATTGCAAAAGATGTAGCTAAAAATTTACATTATAAATATTTAGACACCGGAGCGATGTATCGTGCTATCACGTTTAAGATCATAAATCACAATATAGATTTACAAGACATACAATCCATCCAAAATCTATTGAATAGCACATCAATAGATTTTAAAATAGTCGAAGGTGAAAATCATATATTTCTGGATGGTGTAGATATTGAAGATAAAATTAGGGGATTAGCGGTCGCGAATAATGTAAGTGAGGTCTCCACAATTCAGGTCGTAAGAGAATTTTTGGTTAAATTGCAACAGGAAATAGGCAAAAACGGCAATATAGTAATGGAT
This sequence comes from Saprospiraceae bacterium, assembly GCA_027011385.1. Lineage (GTDB taxonomy): Bacteria > Bacteroidota > Bacteroidia > Chitinophagales > Saprospiraceae > JADJGA01. The sequence goes on from JALVAD010000239.1 coordinate 4,775, forward strand.
GGCAGAGATATTGGAACTGTCGTATTTCCAAATGCTGATGTGAAATTTTTTGTTTCAGCCAGTCTAAAAACCAGAGCAAAAAGAAGATTTGAAGAACTTCAAGCTAAAGATTATGATAAGAACCTTAATCTAGAAGAGGTAGAAGCTAACCTAGCTAAAAGAGACAAGATTGATTCTGAAAGAAAACACAGCCCACTTAAAGTTGCAAAAGACGCAATCTTAATAGACACTGAATGTATGACAAAACAAGAACAACTTAATTTTGTTCTAGAAAAAATCAAAGAAAAAACCAAGTAGCCTATCAGTTTTACAGCTATTTTTCTGATTATCAAAATTGATATAATTTCTAAATAATCTTAGATTTATAATTGTTTTTTTAATCAATTGGATTTAATTTATTATATTTGTCCACATAACAAATAAGAAAAACAATACATGAATTATCCAAAAAAAGTTACAATTGGTGATATTACCGTAAGAGACGGTTTCCAACATGAAGAAAAATTCATTCCAACTGAAGCCAAGCTTTGGCTATTGGAAGAATTGATATTAGCAGGGTTCAAACACCTTGAAGTCACCAATTTTGGTAATCCGAAGGGAATGCCTCAATTTAAAGATGCAGACGATTTATTCAAATTGATACGATCAAGCAAAAGAGTAAAAGGACTGATAGATGATGTAATGCTTACAGCTATTACTATCAGAGAACGTGCTATTATGCGTACAATAGAAGCAAAAAAAGAGGGATATGGACCAGATAGGATTTTGCTGATGGTTTCTACTAGTGAACCTCATCAAATAAAGAATTCTGGATTAACACTACCTGAATATTGGAAAATGGCTGAAGATTGGATTAAAAAAGCTAAAGATGTTGGGATAAAAGTTAATGGTACAGTAAGTACCATTTGGGGTTGTCCTATTGCAGGTCCAACAAATCCCCAAAAAGCAATAGAGTTTACAAACAGATGGTTTGATATTGGTGTAGATGATGTAGAACATGCAGATCACGATGGTTCAGCCTCACCTGATAGAGTATATGATTATTTCTCCAGGTTATTGGACTCCGTAGAAAAACCTCACAAACAAATTGCACACTTTCATACTACACGTGGCTGGGGCAATGCTAATGTTTTAGCTGCACTACAAGCAGGAATGACAAACTATGAAAGTACTATGGGGGGTATCGGTGGTCAACCTGCAAATTTCGTTAGTGGTGTCCCCGTATCCGGAACGGGCGCCTACTATTATAAAGATGCAAACTATGTCGGTCTGGTATCAACTGAAGACATGGTTGTAATGATGGATGAAATGGGCATTGAGACCAACTTGGATATAGATCGTATTCTGGAAATAGGAAATACCGTAGAGAAAATAGTTGGTAGAAGGCTAAGATCGGAGTCTATAAAAAACGGTAGAATACCAAAATTTCTAAAAGGATAAAAACAACAAAAGCCCTCAAAACTTGAGGGCTTCTGTCTATAATGAAAAAACTCTACTTTTCTTTTCCACCTTGTAAATAATCTTGATACTTCTCCAATTCTTCCCATTTCTCGTCAGCCGCAAGTTCAGCTTGCTTTGGCCATGTTCCAGGATCGGCTAATGCAAATCTTTTACCTGCATTATCCAATATAGATTGGAGTCTAGATACAGGTGTTTTGGATAAATCTCTCCAAGTCTTTATTCCTCCTTCATGTAATAGAGACTCAATCTTTGGTCCAATTCCTTCTACTGCCTTCAAATCGTCTTTCTTCCATTTTTTTAATATCCCCAACTTAACCAATAACTTTTCAACTTTTGAGTCAGTTTCAGCTGATATTTGATTTTTTCTTCCTGTATCCAACTGCTTTTGTAGTATTATTAATTCTTCCCATTTACCATCTCTTGCTAATGCTGCTTGTTGAGGCCATGTTTCAGGATCAATAATTCTATACTTATTTCCTTCTTTATCTAGCAACTTTTTAATATCTTTAGCATCATTTGAAGCTAAATCGGCCCATGTTCTTATACCATGACTATTTAAAAATTTATTCATTTTTGGACCAATCCCTTCTACAACTTGAAGGTTATCCTCCTTCAAAGCAGCAAACTTACTATAAGCGATACCTGACGCTCCAACCTCTTTACCATCATTATCTCCACTTGCTTTACCGGCAGCAAACCCAGCTGCTGCACTTAATATTTCAGAACCTCCTGTTTTAGGAGTTTTAGCTAATAATCCTTTATTTTCAGCTTCACATTCTCTTATTCTACCCTTCAACAAAGCTATTTCACTCGCATATTCATTGTTTTTTGAATTACAATCATCCAATGCATCATTAGTTAATCTGCATTTCAATTTATACTCATCAAATTCATTTACTAATGAATCATACATACTTTTAAATTTTGCCCACAATATCCAACCCAACAATAAACCCAATAGGAATGGTAATAACCAAGATAATAAAGTACACCACCAAGGTATCTCACAAATACTTATTAATGTTATCATTTTATTTATTTTTTATATTTATTATTTAATTTTTAATTCAACTCTTCTATTTTTAGCTCTTCCATCTGAAGTAGCATTTGTAGCGATTGGAGTGTCTTCCCCCTTACTATTGATAATTATATTGGCAATAGACACTCCTTTTAACACAAGAAAATCTCTTACAACATTTGCCCTTTTAATACCCAAAATATGATTACTTTCGTCTGAACCTATACTATCTGTATGCCCGGTCAAATAAATTTTCTCTCCTGAACTTTTGACTCTTTCTGCTACATCGGTAAGATATTTCTCTATCTTACCACTTTGCAACTTGCTAGTAGAATTAAAAGGGAAATATATCAATGCGACATCATCAATTTCCTTTATATTTTCATTATTGATCGCGTTTCTGAAAGTAGCACTAATAAAGCTAGTAGTTTTATCCCTATCTTTCTCTTCAATCATTTTTGCAAATATCCTGATTCTATTTTCAGGGATTTCAGAAAATAATTCTCTGACTTTATTTGCTCGAGCAATGCCTAAATTAGGAAACTTAGTAGTATTTTTCTCGTTTTCACGATACAAGCCTGTAATCTCAAGAATCTCACCATCCTTGAGTGCACTTAAAATCGAGTCCTTATAAGCCTTAAATCCATCTCCTTTAATCGTCTCTTCCCCACTCCAGCTAAAAGCCAAAGGCAAAGTCGATTTTGCAATAACTTTGGTCGGTTCAGCTTTTTTTTGTACAGGCATCATTTCTGTAGTTTTAGTTGAATCTCCTTTGCAGCAAGAATCAAGGCCACTATCCCAAATCCACCAGTAAATCAAGCCTAAAATCAACCATAGAATAAAAACAAAAACTCTCATATTCTTATAGTTTATTAAAATTTAAAAAAAACACCTTATATTTTTACTATAAGGCAATTTATCAAATAAAATACTTTTACTTTACGTGCTAAATTTACGATATTTTTTTAACTCATCCATATTATAATATACTTTATTTAAGTTTTTAGGTCTTTTTTAACATTTTTTTTATTTTTTCTCTCTATTTATGCAAATAATAAATATATTTGCGAAGAATGATTTTCATAAAACATCATTCTGTTATCGGTACAATTTACAATCCTGCTTTTTTATTTAAAAATGTCGAGATTGAAGCAAGTACCGTTATTGAAGATTTTTGTCTTTTATGCTATTGGTATTTTATTGGCTGATTACATCCAATTTGTTTTAAGCACAAAAATATCTGTGGTCATAATCGCTGTTTTGATATCGGTACTTGCAATTGTTTTTATTTTCAATTTAAACCGTTTCTTTCAATCAATTTTCTTTATTTTTATCCTTATAGGATTAGGAATATTATCATATATCTCCAATGACGAAAGAAACAATCCAAAGCATTTCTCACACTATATCAACATTGATGAATCCCAAAAACATACTTTTGTAGTTACTGTTAAAAATATAATAAATCAAAATACTAAATCAACAAAAATTGTAGCAGATATAGACCGTATTATTAGTAAAAATGATACGACTAAAGTCAAAGGTAAAATCCTAATCAATATTAGTAATCCTGACAAAAAGAAAGACCTTACAATAGGTGATATTATAAAATTCAAATCCTATATTACTACAATTCGTCGTGCTCAGAACCCTAAAACATTTGATCCTAGAGAATATTACTACTTTCAGAATATCCATTTCATGTCATATATCAACCCATTGGATTATACTTTTATCTCCTCAAAAGAATCTTTTCAATCTTTATTCAGGTCACTAAACTTGCGCATCCAAAAAATCATTAAAGAAAAGATCAAGAATAAAGAAAATGCAAACATAGTAATATCAATCATGCTCGGAGATAAGCAGAATTTAGACAAAGATATACTTGATACTTTTGCTTCAACCGGAACAAGACATATACTTACAGTCTCTGGCATGCACGTTGGAATAGTAGCATTGTTATTGAATTTTCTTTTTAACCTCGTAATCAAGACAAAAAACAACTATTTCAATCTAATCAAAATAGGAACTATTATATATTTTATTTGGTTTTACACATTTCTAACGGGAGCAGGCACAGCAACAATGAGAGCAGCATTTATGATTTCTTTACTAATTATCGGAATAAATATCAGAAAAAAAATAAATACTTTTAATCTTCTCTTCGGCTCTGCACTAATAATACTAATAATAAATCCATATCAGTTGTTTCAACTTAGCTTTATTCTTTCTTATGCAGCGATGTTGAGTATTTTGGCCTTTTATAATCCCATTTATAGTACAATAAATCTTCATAAATATAAAATACTTGATTATTTATGGCAATTAATAAGCCTTTCCATCGCAGCACAGATTTTAGTATTCCCCCTTTCCATTTACTATTTCCACAATGCTCCTTCCCTGTTTATCCTCACAGCATTGATATCTACTCCAATGGCATTTATGTCTATATCATTAGGTTTTGCAATAATATTAACTAGACTTTTATCAACAATAATATCAGTTACATTAGCCAATATCCTAAACCAAATAATATGCTATAGTTTAGTCTACATATATAAGATCAACTCTATCTCATTCAATATTGGAGAACATTTATTCTTTGACAAGCTTGATATAATCATTATTTTTATAACAATTGCTTTCATCTATATATTA
>JALVAD010000240.1 GCA_027011385.1 Saprospiraceae bacterium
TAGTTAACCAAGATGAGTACAACAGTTTACAATCATTGAAAAATGGTTTTAATTTTAATATAAATGAATCATATGGCAAACTAAATTTCGTAGATATTGACACAAGTAATTTTTCCGTTTCCAATGATATAAAAACTATCAAAAAAAATAGGGATAAAGTAATGTCCGTAAACAGATTTATCAATGATATAAATTGGAAAGATGTAAAATCCAATATTGTAGATCATTTTCCTAATAAGTTAAATTGGTACAAGATAATGCACCAAATAGTTTCTTATTCAGGCAACGTAAGCCCTAGTGCATCGTGGCGCAAAAAGTTACAAGATGAGGTTTCAAAAATTTCTTCCGAGGAATTCGAATTGGGAATGGATAGGTTGATTTATGATGCACAAACCAATGCTCTGTGGTTTAATAAAACGAATATAAAAGCTCTAAGGGGATTGATTTGGGCTAATACTTTGCTCAGTGAAGATGATGCTAGCGATAAATTAGAGGCTCTACTACTGAAATCTTACCAAAAAATCGAAAATGTAGGTCCAAGAAGTATTAGCGGAGGCTCGTCCTGTATTGCCGCTTTGGTATACATCAATTCAGAGGAAAGCTACAAAATTCTCTATAATCTGGAAAAGAATACTACATATGAAAGATTCAAAAACGAATTAAAAGCCGCATTATATACTTTTGAAAAGCAGTCTCCTCAAATGATAATTGCGACAAAAGAATCTATGATTGATGATTTTCAATTTAAAAACGGGAAAAAGATTATGTTAATCGAGTCTCCATATTATGTACAGTGGATAATAGAGGATGGTAAAGCAAAATCCCATTGGACAGATAGAGAGGGGAAAAGATTAACCACAGCTCCTAAAATCAATAATATCCAATCAAGAAAGACAATCGTAAATACGACCAGAGCAATAAATAACGCAATTAATGAAATCACAGACCGCTTAAAGAAGTACAGATACTCAGAAATATCTTTTACCTATAAACAATGGAAAAACAATTATATACATCACAATCTGGTTCAACTTCTTATAGAAAACCACCTTTGGATAATCGAAAGGAAAGAATCTGAAAATATTGTTTTTATAACAAGAAATCAAAATTGTCTTGATTTGGAAGATAAGACCATCGTATTTGAAGATGAGGATAAAATCAGGCATTTCAATCAATTTTTAGTTTCGGAAGAGACAAACCGGGATTGGATTAACTATTTTATCCAAAATCAAATTACTCCCAAACTCGAGTATTTTTATGGCAAGGCAAAAACAATCGAAGAATGTGAGAATATATTGAACGAAATATATTCAACTATCGACGCTTTGCCCTATGGTTCAGACTGGAATTCTATTGGTGGTTACGATTTGAAGGCAAAAGCAAGGGATTTTGACTTATTACAAAAATCAGCGGTATTTAGTCTGGAGAAAGATACGGATGGCAAAAATCGTTTCAAGATTACATATCATAATTTACCATTGAAGAAAAAGTCTTACGATCATTATACTTTAAAAGAATTGGGCAAACCGGTAAATCAAGAAGACATCTCTGAAAAACAAAAAATCGAATTTTACAATGAGATAATAACGATAATAGGATCTAATTATAAAAACAGTGTTTCAGATAATCAAAAATTATTAATAATCCCTAAATTTAGGTTTTGGGATAAAGTATTCAAAGAAATTGAAAATAACAATATTTTTAACAATTACAAGTACGACAATTTTGAAATCACTATATCTGGAGAGAAAAATATTTATCTAATACCGGTATTGGAAAAAAACAATATTTATATTAAAGAAAGAGAAAATAATAGTTATATCCGTTTTTATGATAAATTTGTACCTACCATTAATTTTCCGCTTTTATTGAAAATGCCTTTTGTCTCCGATATAGATTTAAACAGAATATTTTACTTTATTGAGCAATTGACAAATGATACTAATACCAGAAATTCAAAATTTAAAAATTGGATAAATATTGAAAACAGAAGCTAATATGAATGAATCTAATACAGTTTTAAAACCCTTTGAGTACCAAATTAAGCTGAAGAAGGCTCTTAAAGAAAAGAGCAAACTATGGACTTGGTTTTCGGAGGACAAAGCCAAAAAGGAGCATTTTGAGAAATTTAAAAAAGCATTGCTCAAAGATAGTTATCGCATCGACTCAAGTTCACATCCGGAATTGTATGAAATTTTAGATGAAATAAAGCAAAAAATCAATCTCCCCATAAATATCACCTTGTATCAAGAGCAAATGTCATATCAGAATAATGTTGGCATTTCATTTTATGAGAATGAAGCTCATATTGTTTTAAGCGGAAGAGTGTTGAAAATGCTTGAGAAAAATGAATTGAAAGCGATACTCGCTCACGAGCTATATCATTACTTTTTCTTTTCTATTGAAGACAAAGCATATGAGATTGCAGATAGAATAATCACGGGTATTGCCAATGACGAGAATAGTCCTGATGTGTATTTGGAAAGCGCCAGATTATTCAAACTTTACACAGAATTGTATTGTGACAGAGGCGCATTTTTAGTTACGGATGATATTGACCCTGTCATCACTTCTCTGGTAAAACTCACGACAGGTGTAGATAAAGTAAATTCCAAATCATATATCGATCAGGCAAAAGAAATACTAAATAATGAAAATAAACCTACAGATCAGACTTCACACCCTGAGTCATTTGTGAGGGCAATTGCCTTGGAATTATGGGCAAAAGACGATAATATTGCAGATGAGGAGATTGAAAAACTTATAGAGCCTAAAATCGAATTTGACAAATTGAATATTTTCTCACAAACAGAATTGAAAAACTTGACTTCAAGATTAATAAAATTGATATTAAAGCCATCTTGGAACAAAACGGATATGGTTTTGAATATGGCTAAAGAATATTTTCCAAATATAAGTTTTTCTGAAGAAATTGATTCCGAAAAAATATTTGAGGAAATATCTCAAACAGGACAAAGCACAAAAAAATATTTAGCCTATGTATTATTAGATTTCGCATTGGTGGACTCCAATCAGGGGAATGCGTCTTTGGGATATGCATTCGAATTGGCAGAAAATGCAGGGCTCAAGGACGAGTTTAATTTGACCGTAAAAAAAGAATTGAAAATTACCCTTAGAAAGTTGAAAGACTTGCAGCAAGAAGCTGCCCAAGAATTGAACCAAGTAAATGAATCAAAAGAAGACAGTCTATATGGAGAATAATAACGAAAATACCAATATCATAGAATCATATATATTTAGAGCTAAAAATGATCGAAATTTTACTAATGAAGATCTCGTAGGTATCTTTGCTCCTATGTTAATGCAATTGGAAAATTATCATTCCAATGATTTTGTGCTTTTGCATAAAGGAATCGATTCTTTTACTGCAAATGAATCAGGCAGAATTAGATTAAATGAAGGGCTTGCAATCCAAAGTAAGGTAAATTTGGATAAAATAGAGAACATTTTACCTGAGCATAATGAGAGTTTTGATATTATTGCTGAGCAGGATTTTATTGCGGATTTATCAGAGCAAGAGATTGTAGTAATAGACAAAGAAGTTGTGGACGATATGGCTGACAATATCGTCACTCCTGTATATTTGACTGATTACAAAAGCTATGAAGATCTTTTTGAACATCACGACCCTTTGACAGATATTCAGATATTGGGCTTATTTATGGCTTCATTGGCTTTTTCTCTTGATTTTAGAATCAAGGAAGATGTTGAAATACTGAATAAGGTAATCAAAAATCCCGTGTACGCCAATAATGTAGTTCATCCGAACCTGCTTAAGCTAATAATCGATATGGTTCAATTGGACAGAAGGAAGAGAGTCAGAGATGCTTATTCGGCAAGGATTAGATTGGAGAATTATTTGGATTATAACTACAATACTCAAGAGGATTTTGATGATGTACTGGAGCAATACAAAACCGAAGAAGGAGACAGAAACAAATGGATATTGTCTAAATTGAGAAACAGACTTTTTGATTTAAGCAGGAGAAACCGATTGATTTATTTCAAAAAGTCCTCCCGTTATGTAAATCTGACTTTGGGATCTGTACCCTATGTTTTGGATTATAAGAATATCAGACCCGAGAAACTGGTGATTTGGAATGAAGAAATCGAAAATGTATTGAAAAATGCAGGTACAATAAAACTTAATAATTACCTTAAAATAAAGGAAAATCCACAAATTGCCATTTCTCTAAAAAAAGTATTTTATGAAGGAAATAGAGATATTGCAGAATTCGGGTTTAATCAGTTGAAACTGGCATTTTGTTATCTCAATTGGTATAATTATAAGGAAAACAGGAACGAGAAAATTCAATCTCCTCTGTTATTGATTCCGGCCAGATTGAAGAAAAGAAAAGGGATAAATGATATCTTCTCACTTGAATTGCTTCAAACAGAAGCACAAGTAAACCCCGTTTTGTCATACTATCTTAAAGAATTGTTTGATATAAGGCTTCCGCAATACTACGATTTGCAAACAAATAGTATTGAGGATATTTTTGATGATATAAGCAAAAGGATAAGTTCAAAAAGTAATGAAGTTACTCTGGAATTTGTAAAAAAACCAAAATTGAGATTAATTCATTCACAAGCTAAACGCTCATTTGAACAATATCAAAAGAAGTTGAGAAAATCGATTGCACGTAGTATTTGGGGTGGAGATGGGAATTATTCATACAGTTCGGGCGACTATAGACCTCTCGGAATAAAGCTATTCAAAGAAAGGGTTAAAAAAGAGACCTCATTGGTTGAGCTTTTGATAAATCCGGATGTACAATTATCACAGAGTGTTGTGAGTAGCGAAGTGAACCGTGAGTTTTATCATTTGGAAAGCGATGGGTCTGTAAATCCATATCTTTGGGAGTTTGATTTATGCAATTTTACTCTGGGTAATTTTAATTATCAAAAAATGACCTTGGTAAATGACTACGATTACTTGATGGATAATACTGTTAGCAATGAGATTTTCAATAAGCTATTTTCCAAAGACCCAAAAACAGACTTTCAGAAATATGAAGATTATTTTAAATTAAAGGACAATTACAGTGTTATTCCTGCTGATATGACGCAATTGAATTCCATCAGAGTATCAGGTCAGGGACAAAGCTATATAATCCAAGGACCTCCAGGGACTGGTAAATCCCAGACCATAGTAAACCTTTTGGCAAATAAAGTCGCAGAAGGAAAATCTATATTGTTCATAAGCGAAAAAAGAGCAGCTCTTGATGTGGTTTTCGCCAGAATGTCACAGGTAGGTTTGAAGGATATATGCATTTTGATTCACGATAGCCAAACGGATAAAAAATCATTTATCTACGATATCAAGGATACCTATGAAATGTATAAATCCGAAAATAATAATCTCGATGAAATTATTACCAAAAGGAATAAAATCATCAGTGATTTGGAAAATCTGTTATCGGTACTGGAGTCTTTCCACGATTATCAGGGAAAAAGTATAGATGATTTATCCATCAGGGGAATAGTGGAGATTTTGATTCAAAAGAATTTTAAGCGAGAGATGTTTGATCCTAAGCTGTTTGAAACCGTAATGAAATATGGTGATTGGATAAAGACTAAAGGTATTCTAGAACAGTTGGAAAAATCGATTCTAAGAAATACAAAATACGAATCTCTGGCTCAGTGTCCATTTTTGCATATGAGTGAAAAAGTATCAAGCTCCGAAAGCACACAATTTGTCAGTTCTAATTGTGATATTTTAGAAAATGAATTGCTGTTTTTACAATCTCAATTGAATCCTGTTTTTCCAAATGGAATAAATGAGATTAGCGAAATGGAATCCATTGTTGATGCTTTAAAACCAATTGTTGAAATACATAAATCTATAGGAATAGATATACTAAACGATAGTTCTGACAAAGCCAAAAGATATCAAAATAATAAAGATGAGATAGATATAATAAAGGAAAAATTATCTGAAATAGCTGAAAAAACAAAGTATTGGAAAAGAAAACCCTCAAAGGATGATTTGGTCAGGCTTAATAAAAAATATCTGGAAGCAAAAAGCGGTATATTTAATAAAATACTAGGAAAAAAGAACCAATTTATCGATAAATTAAGTGAGTATTACGATTTTGAAGCACATATAATAGCTCCAGAACCAGAAGATATATTTCGGGAAATTGAACAAGAACTTCAATTGAAAGCAGAATTGGAAAAGAAGTATCACAAGTATCCTGAGCTAGCTATAATCGAAGAACTGGATATGAATGATGTCAAAGAGAAATATAAGTATCTTGCTACTAAAAGAGGTGATTCCGGCTTGCAAAACGATGATGTTTTCATTAAGCTTTTGGACAATAGTGATAAATTGTTCACTTCTTTTGATAAAATGATAAAGGTCAAATCCGAAATTTTAAATAAAACCAATGAGATTGATGATATTTTCGACGAATTGGATAATCTGAGGATTAATGCTCCTGCATTATTTGCGCTTGCACCAAGGCTAAAAGAATGGTTTGGCTTGGATTCCAAGATTAGAGATTTTGTAAAAAATTCAAACCTTTCTCTTGATCAAATTGAATATTTATCAGCTTATAAACAGCTTCTTTCTTCCTTGAACGAACCAGGGTCGAGTATTACGGGAGCAGAATTGGATAGAGTTGTAAAGGAAATAAAGGGGTTGTATTCAAAATTTTTATTGATAAACAGCAAGTACGTAAGCGAAAAAGTAAAAAAGAAATTTCAAGATGCTTTGGATCTTTCGTATGTTCCCGCCTATGAATTGACCAAAGAACAAAAGAAATATAAAGCTTCATATAGTGAAGGAAGAGCAATCTTGGAAAATGAATTTAACAAAAAAATCAGGTTCAAATCGATTCGAGAATTATCGGAAAAAGATTCAGGAACTGTGATAAATGATCTTAAACCTGTGTGGATGATGTCACCTTTGAGTGTTTCTGACACCTTGCCTGTAGAACAAAAATTTGATATAGTTATTTTTGATGAAGCAAGTCAAATAACGGTAGAAGAGGGTATCCCACCTCTATTTAGAGCTGCACAGGCGATAATCGTGGGTGATGAAATGCAAATGCCACCTTCCAATTTCTTTTCTACAAAAATAGATGAATCTGATGAAGAGGCAGAATTTCTGTCTATGGATGCTGAAAGTTTGCTTAACCAAGGTGCGAGAAAACTAGCACAAGTAACCCTTGGTTGGCATTATCGTTCAAAGCAAGAAGCACTGATTAATTTTAGCAATTTTGCATTTTACAACGCTCAGCTATATACTATTCCGGATGTTGCAAGCTCAAAGTCAGAAAATGTGCCAATAGAGGTTTTCAACAATGAAGATGCAGTAGAGAATACGAATAAAATATTACAAAATAGTATTTCATATCATTACCTGCCAAATGGCGTTTATATGAATAGAATGAATGATGCAGAGGCTGATTATATAGCGCATCTGGTACGCACATTTTTGATGAAAGGAATTGATAAAAGTATTGGAATTGTAGCTTTTTCTCTTCAACAACAAGGCAATATCGAAAATTCTCTCAATAATCTTGCTGATAAAGATCATCATTTTGCGGTAAAATTGGAGGAGGCATTTGCAGGAAAAGAGGGAGAAGAATTTACAGGATTGTTTATAAAAAATCTGGAAAATGTTCAAGGGGATGAACGGGATATAATGATATTAAGCATATGCTACGGCTACAATCCCAGTGGAAAAATGTTGATGAATTTCGGTCCGATTAACAGACGTGGAGGTGAAAAAAGATTAAATGTAATATTCTCTAGGGCGAAGCACCATATGGTGGTCGTAAGTTCCATAAAGCATTCGGATATCAAAAACGAGTACAATGAAGGTGCAAATTATTTCAAAAGATACCTTCAATATTCCGAACTTATTTCTATTGGAGAGAACAAAGCTGCTCAGGCAATTTTGAATAGCCTAGGTAGAAAGTCAAGAAAAATCATAGACTCAGACCAAAGTACAGATTTTGTAAATCAAATAAAAAATAGTCTGGAAAAAGAAGGTTATTTTGTAGAAACCAACCTCGGTCAATCAAGGCTTAAAATAGCTTTGGGGATCAAAAAAGAAAAGGATCAGGATTATTACGATTTAGGAATTTTGGTGGATAAAATATCTACATATAAAGATAAAAAATTGCTTGACGAGTATTATTTCACACCGAATATCCTCCAAATTTTCGGTTGGAAAGTTTATAAGGTTTTTGCCGTAGATTGGTTAAAAAATAAAAATCTTGTTTTAAAAGATATCATTGCTTATTTGGAACAAAAAGAAGTAGTAGTTGAAATAGAACCACCAACGGAAGAATTTGTAGAAGAACCTGTTGAAGAGGAAACTAAAATTGAACTTGAAGAAGAACTAACAGAGGAAGTCGAACTCGTAAATGAATCCAAAAACAAGTATTGGAAAATCGGCATATCAAAAAATAAAGTAGTGATAGAAATGGGAGAAATAGACAAAGAGGGCGTATCCAATACGCAGTTTTTTAATACCGAAACAGATGCAAGAGCATATTTTGATAATCAAATTGAAAATAGGAAAAGAAGAGGATTTGTATAAAAGTGATACCGTTGAGAGGTCAGTCCTGCTGTACGGCAGGATTAACTCAAAATAGGAAATTCCTTCTGGCTTATTAAAAGTCCCATCACTAACCTTAGCCAAAGCGTCTCTGACCTCTTGGCTCAACCACTTTCACTAACCACCGCTTTCACTAATGAAACCATCTTCGCATAACATCGTTGAGAGGGCAAGAGATATTGCGAATGTAATTATTCTTTCCTGTTTTCGTTCAGAATATTAGAGATACCCCATTTTAAACAAATATTGACTTGCATATTTAAACCTTAAAAACTCGGTTGGATCATTCGTCCATTTTGCATAGCTAAACCACTTTATTTTATTATCTATTTTTGTCGTCACATTAGCTCTTTTTTCACTTGGGATAAAAGCATAAGTTGCAATAATTTTGCCATGGGTATTTATTATGTTAAAAACACTTGCATAACCTCCTTTTTTATCTAATTCAAATGTACAAATCTTCACTCCATTTTCATAAACATCCTTATCTAACATTTTAATATTTCCAGGCTTTCTTTTTGGGAATTCACCAAAAGTTTCAACAGATTTATTATAGTTTCTCCTTCTTTTTGCGTTAACTGAATCAAGCGCAACAAACTTTTTATGTATTTCTCCCAAATCAGATAAATTTATAAATTTATTATACATATCTTCATTAAAATCCAATGTCTTAAAAAAACCAATCTTTTTAAGTTTTTTCATAAAAGCCCTTCTAATATTAAATGAATATTCTGCAGGTATTATAGTGGTTTTATTCAATTTAGGCGCTCTTACATAAATAGTAGAGAATTGTGGTATTTTACCTTCTTCATACGGTAATGGTTCTAAGTAAAGCGTAGTATCCAAAATATCTAATATATGTTCACCATTAAGATCAGCTAAGTAATAATTAGTAGTACTTGATATTCCGCCTTTTTTAGTTCTTACATATTTGAATTTTTTCTGTTTATTAACATAAATTACACCTTTTTTGTATTTCACTTTTTGACTATAAACCGGAAAAACTAATATCAAGGCAATTATCATTAAAAGTAATCTTTTCATAATTAAAGTAATTTAAACTGATTAATAAAATTTCAATATATAAATTGACAACAAATATATTATTGATTGTTTGTTAATATAGAGCAAATATAAATATTATTTTTTGAATTTCAATAAAATATGTTCTAAATTTGAGTGATTTTAGCCTAAAATCAAACTTCTCTTGCACCCCACGCAAAAAAATAAATAAAAAGAACAAGTATATAATTATTCTCTGCACAAAAACATATCAAAAATATCAAAATATATTTTGTAAAATATTTAACTT
>JALVAD010000241.1 GCA_027011385.1 Saprospiraceae bacterium
ACTGTCTTACATTTGCTTAGTGCTGTGTATTCTCGTTTTTTGTTAAATAGAATTATACATTAATAATAAATCTAATCTATAAAAATGTTGATACTTAAGTGTTACATATTAAAAAAAATGTTAATATTTTTGGTTTTTATGTTTTTTATTGTAGCTTTGCACTTGAAATAACAAATTTAACGAAATAATTTGAAAAAATTGATGTCTTATGAAACTGAAATTTTATTTTTTAATTTTATCATTTTTGCTCATAGGGGGACTTGTGGCACAAAATGATACTGATGAAACCATTGTGGAGGAAGTCAATGAGGTGGATACGGTTTCTACTTTGGATGAGTCGTCTTTGTTGATAAAAGATGACATGACTGTTGATCCTGAACAAAATAAGAAATGGCGTAAAGGTCTTTATAAATATCCTGCTAAGCCTAAGCACGCATGGGAATTGGGAATCCATGGCGGGCATTATTTCTTGGATGGAGATGTTGACAATATTAAGCCATTGTCAGGATTTGGAATTGGATTACACCTTAGAAGAGCAATACATTATGCGTTCTCTGTAAGATTTGATTTGTTTTATGGTCAAACTTATGGTGCTGATCCTCAACCAACAACTGATGCTTTGACACCGGAAAGAAATTATGGTGGAATATTTGATGATTATGTTAATGCACGTGAGGGAAAGGGTATGCCCTATTTCTTTAGTTACAAACTTGAGGTTGTGGAAGCTTCAATTCAAGGAGTTTTGAATATTGGTAATATTTTGTTCCATAAGGAAAGAAATAAATGGAATTGGATTGCATTTGCCGGTGTAGGACTGAATTCAAACCAGACTATGCTTGATTTGCGTGATGCCAATGGTAATATATACAATACTGATCCTATTTCAGACCTTCCAAGTGTAGGTGAGACAAAACAAGCTAGGGTTGATAGACTAAATAAAATAAAGGAAATATACGATGGTAAATATGAAACACCGGCTTATCGTAAGCAAGCTATATTCAGATTATTTGACAAATATCATGTTCACGCTTCCTTTATTGCGGGAATGGGGATATATCGAAAAATCAATAAGAGAATTAATTTTGGTATAGAGCATCAGGTTATTGCGAACGATAATGATTTTCTTGATGGATCCAAATACAGGACTAAGGATGATCAATCCAATCAACCTGATATGTTGCACTATACAAATCTTAGATTGGCGATTAATCTTGGTAATTTGAAGAAAAGAACAGAGCCTTTATATTGGTTGAATCCATTGGATTTTGCTTATAGTGATATAGCTAGTCTTAAGCAACGTCCTGTTTTTGATTTAACGGATAGTGATGGAGACGGAGTTATAGATATGATGGATATGGAACAAGAAAGTCCTGTTGGATGTCCTGTAGATACGAGAGGAGTTACTCTTGATAGTGATGGAGACGGACTTACAGATTGTAAAGATAAAGAGCCTTATTCACCTCCAGGATATGAAGTTGATGAGGTAGGCGTTGCACAAATTCCAAAGGAAGAAAACTGTTGTGTTACTAAGGATGAAGTTAAAAAAATGTTTGAGCAAAGCTTCTCAAGAGGTGGTGCAGCTAATCCTACGACATCAAGACTTGTTGGAGGTGGAGCAGTTGTGGCAGGTGGAATGTCAGATTGGTTTTTACCAATGATTCATTTTGATTTGGATAAATACCACTTGAAGCCACAATATTACGGACAACTTAAGCACGTTGCAGAAGTAATGGACAAGTATCCTAATATGTGCGTTACTGCTTACGGAGCAACTGATGTTAGAAATTCAAATGCATATAATGAAATGCTTTCTTATAATAGAGCTAAGCAATCAATTGATTTCTTGGTTAAAAATTATGGTATTGATAGGAGTAGATTTAACTTGATGTATGGTGGAGAAGAGAAACCGTTAGTTCCTAATCTTCCTGATTCACACAATATCTCAAAAGAAACAGAAATGGGACATTATATGAACAGAAGAGTTGAATTTAGAACTTGCAAGGATTCTGATTATGATATGCCTAGACCTTCAGGTGTAATCGAAGCTGGTCAAAACACACCAGGATCTTCAAGACCTGGATCAAAATATAGTGGAAATAAAAATTCAGGATTTTAAAGTTAAATAAATAAATATTGGAAAAAAGGTTGTCTTTGATTAAGGCAACCTTTTTTAATTGCTAAAAATCTAAACCTACAGAAAAATATAGAATTGGCTCTTTTATCGTTCTTGTTTCAATTCCCCAAGCATAATCAAGTTTTAAGAAATACCCTAAGAGTGTACTCCTAACACCGAAACCATATCCTGCGATTAATGGATCAGCATAGTAACGCAATTTTAGCTTTATTGTAGGGGGAACTTCAATATATTTTATATTAGTTGAATTATCAGTCGAGAAAGGTGATATACCATTCCAGCTAAGTCCGGCATCAAAAAAGCAGCTAAGCTGAAAATCTCTAAAAAAGGCTTTGCTAGTATTAAAGAAATATTTAAAAACAGGAACTCTAAGTTCACTGCTGAATAGAGCAAACGAGCTTCCGCTTTTAGCATTATAACCAAAGCCTCTAAGATTGGCAGCTAATATTTTATAAGCAATTTTTTCGTTTTTAACGCTTTGATTGTTGTTTTCATATCTTGAGAATTGCCAATTTTCCATACCTCCGAGGAAATAAATATTTTTTTCTGTGCCAAATGAAGTTTGACCAACAGCCCGTAAAGCAATGATGCTTTTATCTAGGATTTTGAAATATTGGCGTACATCAAACCCCAATACTGTCATAAACCCTTTGGAAAGTTCTACTGTACTTGGTTTTGATATTCTAATATTAAATTTATTGTAAATTTCAATAA
>JALVAD010000242.1 GCA_027011385.1 Saprospiraceae bacterium
ATCAATATTTTTGAACTAAGAGCCAAATGTCGTAGGATGAAACAAAATCACGACATCAAACTGATTATTATTGACTATTTACAATTGATGACTTCTGCTCCAAATCAAGGTCGTGGAAATAGGGAACAAGAAATCAGTTCTATTTCAAGAGCATTGAAAGGAATGGCTAAGGAATTGAATGTGCCTGTCATCACTCTATCGCAGTTGAGCCGGGCAGTTGAAACCAGAGGAGGAGATAAGAGACCTCAACTTTCCGACCTAAGGGAATCAGGAGCTATTGAACAAGATGCTGATATCGTAACATTTGTGTTCAGACCCGATTATTACGACTTAAATGAAGAATTTGAAGGACCAAGGGATGTTGCTGAGATAATTATTTCAAAACACAGAAACGGTGGTCTGGGAACGGTCGAGCTTAAATTTATCAAGGAACTTACTAAATTTACGGAACTTGATAATCCATTGTTTCCATCATTTGACAATCCAGGTTCTGACCCCTTAAGTGCAGGAGGAAATATTATCACCAAGACTTCAAAAATGAATGGAGGAGATTCGGGAGGAGGAGATATCGATATACCTTTTTAATTATTCTTAATAGTCCCGAAAAATTATAAGTATGTCAAATAATAGAAACAGTAAGAGTTTGGGATTAAAAGAACTGGTAGCAATTGCTATCGGGGGAATGGTTGGTGGTGGTATTTTTACCATATTGGGAATTTCTGTTGGCTTAATAGGATTTTTAACTCCAATAGCTATTGCAATTGGGGGCATAGTTGCCGGTTTAGCAGCCTATTCTTATGTAAAGTTAGGTCTATATTATAGGGATGAAGGGGCTACATATGCATTTGTAAAAAAAACATATCCCGAAGCTAAATTCCCTGCTGCTGTTATTGGCTGGTTAGTTATTTTTGGATATATAAGTACATTGGCTATCTATGCTTATACTTTTTCATCTTATGCTATTAGCGGAAGTGATTTTGCAAATAATATATGGGCACGTAAACTTATTGCCTTAGGTATATTGGCTGTTTTTATGTTGATTAATGTTTGGAGTGTAAATGGAATGGGTAAAATAGAAGACCTCATGGTTTACACCAAACTTATTATACTTACTATTATTTCTGTTGTGTTAATCCAGCATCGTAGTATTGACATACCCACGTTTTTAAATAATATGCATACAGATTTAGGCAACTCCAATATAATGGATATACTTATAGTCGCATCATTGACATTTGTTGCCTATGAGGGATTTCAATTGGTCATCAATGCAGTAAATGAAATGAAAGATCCTGAGAAGAATACACCTAGAGCTATTTATTCTGCTATTGCAATTGTCATAGTCTTGTATGTGATTATTTCAATTGGAGCATTGTTTTCTATTCCTTTGGAGCAAATGGCAAAAGATAAAGAATATGCACTGGCAGCAGGTGCAGGAAATGCTATTGGAAATATAGGTTCTTTATTGGTTATTATCGGAGCTATTTTGGCAACTAGCAGTGCTATAAGCGGTACTTTGTTTGGATCATCAAGGCAGATGGCGGAAGTAGCCGAAGATGGGTTTTTCCCGGCTAAACTCGCGGTTAGAAAAAACAATATACCCGTTTTTGCAATAATTTCAATGGCTGTTATGGCATCGATTTTGATTTTGGCAGGTGGACTTAGACTATTGGTAGAGTTTGGTAGTATTACTTTTCTTGTAGTATCATTATTGATGGCTATTATCAATCATCAAATACGAAGTAAAACCAATTCATCTGCATATATCACCTCCTTGGCAATTATTGGTTTGGGAATGGGAGGAATATTAATTTTGTACTATGAATTCACTCATAAGTGGGAACAGATGGTATCGATTATTATAGTATATATTTTACTTACGATTGGAGCATGGATATATTCAAAAAAGGGAAAGTTTTTATCCATTTAGTATCACTAAATTTTAATATTGATATGGAACATATAAAATATTACATTAACTTTATTGCTGATATTGTAGAAGCTATTGGGGTGGGAACTATTTTTATTGGAATTCTTTTTTCCTTTTCATCTTTTTTGGTATCAAAAAAAGACGATATTAAACATAGCTATGTAAAACTAAGACAGACTTTAGGTAAATCTATCTTATTGGGATTGGAAATATTAATTGCTGCCGATATAATGGCAACAGTCGTTACTGACCCGACTATTAAATCTGTTTCGGTTTTAGCTGTAATTGTAGTTATACGTACTGTGATGAGTTTATCCTTGGAAGTTGAATTACAAGGAAAGTTTCCATGGCAAAACAAAGAAAAAAATGATTGATAATAAATTTAAACTAGGCTTTTTCCCAACTCCGGTTCATAGATTGTCAAAGCTATCTGAGCTATTTCCCGATTATAATATATTTATAAAAAGGGATGACCAAACAGGGTTGGCATCGGGCGGAAATAAAACGAGAAAGCTGGAATATCTGATTAAACAAGCATTGGATATGGACTATAATACTGTCTTTACGGCAGGTGCACAACAATCTAATCACTGTAGGCAAACCGCAGCTGCATGTGCAATTGCAGGATTGGAATGTCATCTGATATTACGCGGAAAAGAGCCTGAAATATATCAAGGGAATCTGCTTTTGAACCACTTATTGGGTGCAAAAATTCATTTCACAGGTAATGATAAAAAAGAAATAGATTTTGAATCATATAGCAATAGTTTGGGCAAAAATAAAAAACCTTATTTTATACCATATGGCGGTTCAAATATTATTGGGGCTTTGGGATATGTTCAAGCGGTAAAAGAACTTAAAAAGCAATTGGATGATAATAATATCAAAATAGATTATATCTTTTTTGCATCGAGTTCAGGAGGGACACAAGCCGGTTTGATGTTGGGAATAGATCTTTATCATTTGGATACCGAATTGATCCCTATTAAAATAGATAAAGACGAAACTGCCGGTTTAGATATGGAAGAATACATATTGGACATAGTTTTGAAAGGGAAGAAATTGCTGAATTTGGAAAAGGAATATACTATTTCAGATATCAAATTGAACAAAGATTATAATGAAGCTCCTTATGGTGTATTGACAGATAATGAAAAAACTGCTATTAGCAAAATGGCTCTAAGCGAAGGAATATTGTTGGATCCCGTCTATACAGGACGTGCATTTTATGGAATGTTGGATTGTTTGGAGAATAAAAAAATAAGCCCTGGTTCAAATGTTTTGTTTTGGCATACAGGAGGACTACCTGCCTTATTTGAATATGCAGATGGCTTGATTTGATTCTTATTCAATCACCACTATTTTTTTTATAAAGATACTATTTTCTTTCCTGTTGCTTATTTCAATATAATACAATCCAACACCTAGGTGTTTTATATTAAAAGATATAGATTTTGACTTAATATTTTTAGAAAGAATTCGGTTTCCTATAGAGTCAAATATTGTGAGGGTAAAACCGGCATTTTCATTTTCAATAGTGACATAGTCCTTTGCAGGATTTGGATAAATTGAAACTTTGGACTTTTCAGGAGTATCTGTAAAATCAGGGAATACATATTCATAAGCACCGATATCAGGAGCTATACCTATATTTCTGTTAGTATTATCGATATCTTTTTCAGGAGCATATTTTGGATCTGCTTTATCGATCAGGATACTCTCTTTTTTTAGATGAAAGTTATTGTTGGCATATTCAACAAAATTGTCAGCATACTCCTTATAGCTATTTAAAACTACATTATTGATTTCAAATCCTTTTGCATTAAAACTATTTGCAACATTATTTGCTACCACACAATTGGTACTCGGTCTGCCGTCTTTGTGATTGTCAATCATTATCCAAGAGCCGCCGGGAGTCTTGTCCGGACTTGGATCGAGAACAGTATTATTGACAATCACGCAACTATCGGCTCCCAATAGAGTGATACCGTGCCAATGATTGACGATTATCAGATTATTTTCTATAACCCAATTGTGGTAAATCCCGTCAAAACAACCAATCCCTTGCAAATCTCCAAGCAAAGCTTGATTCTCATCTTCGTAGTTAATAATTATATTGGAACGAATAATATTATTGTCAACAACTACACCGTTTGTCGTAAAAGACTGAATCCCGTCATCGTGATTCTCATCTATTTTATAGCAATTTTTTATCAAGTTGGCTTCAAAAAGATTGTATGATCCTTGCAGCCTCATACCATCTGCTGAAAAATTGACAATTTCATTATTTATGGCATTTATATGATCCCCTGCTGCTCTAATTCCAAAATTAATATTTCTAAGGGTATTGTTTACAATATTTATGGAATCACATCTTATATGAATACCATCGCTAACTTTTTCACGCCAATCCTCAGCTTTAGTCCAAGGTTCAACAGCACTATAAATATTACAATCAACTATATCAATATTTGAACTTGGCCCTTGCCAGCCGTGAGATTCCAGATATACTAACCTGTCAGTTATATAATAGCCATAGGGTTCGGAACTGATAGATAGACCGGAAAACGCCCAATTTTTACAAGCCACAAGATGTAATCTTTTCAGTACCGGATATTGAGAATTATATGACATTACAACAATATTTTTGATATTATTGTAATTGACAAGTTTAATGTCACCATGTAAACCCGTCAATAGATACAATGTATCGCCTGCATGTACAGGAGCATTTTCGTTTTTGATTATTAACTTATTAGTTGATTCATTATACGGTAAAGTATTGGTATATGACTCTATATAGTTATTAGCAATGACCTCTTCAAATGTACTCCAAGGATGTTTTATTGAGCCATCATTATTAATATCTCCATTAATGGGGTCTATAAAAAAATGATTGGCAAGTAATGTATTTACCAAGCTTATTAGTATGATTGAGAATAATAAAGATTTCTTCATTGCATAAAAATTTCCTGCAAGATAAAAAAGTAAGATTAAAGTGGCAAAATTGTTGAAATAATTAATTCAATCAAATTCAGAATACCATTAATAATCGGTTCTACACCGGATTCGGCAGTAATTTTCTTAGCATTTGCCGTTTGTCTTTAACTAAAAGATGTCCAGTTTTCGTTACCAATTTTGGCATAGACACCATTATCAGTAGTATCGTACAATTAAGTTTCTGTCGTATTCAACTTATTTTGTACGATGTTTTGGGCAGGAACAGATGGTAATCCGGCAGAAATTTCAGACCAAATGCGATTGCTTAAGCAAGAAATCAATCCAATAAATTGCAAATTACGCTTTTTCATACCTCAAAAGCAATATCCACATTTAGCCCTTTACCAACTTCACTTGAAAAATCAATTGTCCCTCCCAAAGTATTTATTCTGTTCAATATATTCTTAAGTCCCAAGCCTGCTTTGTCCGAATTTACAATTTTTTCAAAATCAAAACCTTTTCCGTTATCGGTGTATTGAATTTTGATTTGGTTTTGGTCTTTTTCAAATTTGATATTTATTAGTGAAGCTTCTGCATGCTTAATAGTATTGTTGATCAATTCCTGCAAAACTCTGAAAAGTATTGCTTTAGTATCGTCATCAAACCGGTATTCGTCTATATTTATTTTTTCTATCGAAATATCTATTCCTTTGGATGATTTCAGCTTTTGACTAAAGGAATTTATCGCCTCTACCAATCCTTTTTCGGTCAAACTGACCGGTAAAATATTATTGGATATAATTCTTACCGACTTAATAGATTCATCTATCAGATTTTTAGCATAATCAATTATTTCCTGCTTTCCCTCTTCCGATGCTGACTCCAATCCACTGATAAATAGTTTTATGCTGGACAAAAGTGGTCCCAAACCATCGTGAAGGTCGGCAGAAAACCGTTTTCTTTCTTTATTTTCGGTATTTATTGCTGTTATCTCAATCTCTTTTTGCATTTCTCTGATTTTTGTAATGTCGATCATCACCCCAAGAATTCCTGTTACCTTATCATTTTCAATATTCGGACTAAGAAATCCCACAAAATAATATTTTTTACCTTCAATATTAAATTGATACTGTTTTTCGATTACTTTTTGATTGTCAAATGCTTTTAAAATATCTTTTTGAAAAATATCTACATTGACAGGAGTAACAATATCAAAAATATCCACGCTGCTTTCTATTTTTTCCTTCTCGATTTTGAAAAGTTCTAATCCAAAGTCATTGATATATTTTACCTGCTTGTTTTTATCGACAAAAAACGTTACAAGGGGAAGCATATTTGCCAATTTGTAATAATTGCGAAGATTTTCGGTAAATTTTAGTTCCGCCTTTTGCTGTTTTATCAGTTCTTTGGCCTTTTGTCTTTGGTGTAAAAGCTTAAAGAATATCAAAGAAAATATCAACCCCAATACTGCAAATGCAATCACGGCATACATTATAGTGCTTCTTCTTTTTAATTTGATGGCTTTTATTTCAATGTCTTTAGCCAGCAATTGTATCTGTTTGTCTTTTTTCTCCGTTTGATATTTTGTTTCAATTTCAGCAATTTTTTGTTTAGTATCTTCGATTTTCAATGAATCATCGTATTGTCTGTATTTCTGATAACTTTTCAATGCATTGGCAGCATCGCCCATATTATTGTAACATTCGTAAAGATAATTGTAACCGTTTCTTATCCATTTTGTAAAACTGTATTTTTTAGCCATTTCCAAACCTTTATTGAGCTCGGTAATTGCTTGCCGGTATTTACCCTGATTCATCAAAGTTTCACCTATATTCAATTGTGCACTGGCAATTAAATGAGGATTTCCGGTTTTTTTTGCCAAAACATGAGCTTTTCTGAAAAATTCCAAAGCTTTTTTATAATTCTTCATTTCATTATAACAAAGGGCAATACTATTGGTAATGATCATTTGATCTTTTATGCTGTTTTCATTTTTTTGCAATTCAAGTGCCTGGAAATAGTAATCCAATGCTTTATCATAGTCTTTTTTACCATAATTTATCAATCCCAGATTTTGATATAGCCTTGATATTGCCCCGTTATCTGTCTTTGTTTTGCTTTGTTCATAATCCAATGCTTTGTGTATATATTGCAGTGCTTTGTCAAATTCACCCAAATTGTAAAAAACAATCCCAAGTCCCTGATTGGCTTCTTTGGTTTGTTGGGGTAAATTGTTCTTTTCACTAATTTCAAGAGCTTTAAAAATCTCCTCGGATGCTTTATTGAGTTTGCCCTGATTCATGTAAATTCTGGCAATATCAAAATAAGTATCGATTAGTTTTTCAAAATCTTTATTGTTTTTTAACAGGGGGATAGCTTTATTCATATAAGCAAATGCACTATCGTATTTGCTTTTTGTAAGGTAAAAATAGCCAATATTTCTAAGAGACAGTGCTTTTTGGTGTTCATTGTGAAATTTACCAGCAAATGTCAAAGCTTTTTTCGCAAAAACTATAGATGTATCTTCTTTAGTATAATGCTGTACGGCATCAAATAAAAGATTGTAAATATCTACTTTTTTATTTTCTGCAATGGTATCCAATACCTGCTTTAGACTGTCCAAAACCGGAGTTTGTGCAGACAGAACAACGGGAAAAAATATCAGTAAAAAAACAGAAAAATAATATTTAGTTTTCATTATTGATGATTTTTAAATTTAAAAAATTAAAATAGATTTGAAAATAGTGCTTCTTTATATGATCTGGAAACGGGGATTTTTATATCGTTTTCCAAGATTATCTTATACATGCCGTTTCTTTTTATGCTTTTCACTTTGGACATATTTATCAGTGTGCCGCTATGAACTCTTAGAAATCCTTTATCCAGAAGTTGTTCTTCATAGTATTTCAATGTTTTTGAAGTAAGAATAGATTTACCTTCCGTATCATATATCAAACTGTAATTGCTTGATGCCTTGACGTACAGTATTTTTTCAAATGCGACAAAGTGGATTTCATTACCGGTTGAAATCACAAGTTTATCTTTAAGAAAACCGGTTATTGTTGCTTTTCTTGTATCCCAGATTTTTTTATAAGGTTCAGGATTTAACTGTTTTACTTTCATGATTTTTCAAAATTTAAAAATTATTAAATTTCATAGTGAAAATTTGTACTTATTATCAATTATATTACTTTTCCAATTCTTCAATGCGTTTTGTAAGATCTTCAATAAGTTTTTGTTGTGCCTTTATAGCTTCTATCAATAAAGGAGTAAGTTTGCTATAATCCATTCCATCTGCATCGATACCGTTTTCTTCATAAACAACTATTTCCGGAAGTACTTTTCCCACTTCTTCTGCGATACAACCTACATCATGCTGTCCTCCATGAGCTGCATCCCAATCAAAATAAACTCCGCGCAATCGTTTTATTTTTTTTATCGGATCGGGTATTTCAACAATATTTTTTTTCCATCTCTTGGAAGAAGATGAACCATAATTGGTGCCCGGACCGGCTGCATAAAAGTCGTAATCATGTCCGGATCCATATACTCCAATATGATCTCCCCATGATTTTATTCCGTAGCATTTTCCGCTACCTCCATAAGAAGAAGAATTAAAGGTTCCTGCTACAGCATCGTAATTTAGTCTCAAATCATGTCCACCTGAGTAACTTGAAATCCCGCTATAACGTCCGCTAAAAAAGCCACCGGAGATTCCATATCCGGATACACCGATACCTGATGGTGCCTTAGAAATAATACCTATAGCATTTTTACCTTCAGCTTTAAAATATCCACCATAACTATTTGGACTTGATTCCGAACTATTATTTTTTGATACGGCATATATACCAATTCCATTCTTCCCTTTAGCTTGAAAATATCCACCATATTTAATAGAATCCGATCTGGACGATGCTTCACCATAGACACCTATTCCCTTATCACCCTCTGCTCTGAAAGCTCCTCCATAATTTTCACCTTTTAATGCATAAGCAATACCTTGAACACCGATACCTGCTGAACTGGATGTTTTAAAATTACCTCCATTGGTCGGTCCGGTCAATGATGTTGCTTCTCCATAAACTGCTGATGCATGATTTCCTGTTGCTTTTGCCGATACACCCGCACCAAATTGACCTTTGGATTCAAATTTTCCTCCATAGTTTGTCCCGGTTGTAGATGAGGCAAAAGCATAAACTCCTCTTCCCGATTCACCATCCGCTGTAAAATAACCTCCATAATTCTTTCCCGATGTGGAGACAGCATGACCGTAAAAACCTCTTCCCGACGAACCGGAAGAGCTGAATCTACCACCAAAATTTATTCCGGAGCTTGATGTTGAATATCCGGCAACTCCTGTTCCTGTCTTTTCTCCCGTTACCCCATAAATAGCTATTTTATCAGTACCGGTTCCTCCGACAGCTAATCTTGATGCCGGAGCAGATGTTCCGATTCCCACATTTCCACTATTCCTGTAAACGTTGTTTCCGTTTTTTACCCAGAGACTTGTTGCATTATTAGGTATTGATATGGTGTTTCCATCTGAAATAGTAAGATTATTTCCACTAATAGATAGTGTTTGCAATTCATTTGCAGGGTCCGCATCAGCATCATCATTATTGATAACATCTTTTGCCAGATTTGCATAAGGAACTGCATAGATTTTTGTGGTTCCCATATCTTCAAATCCCGAACCGGTATCAATCTCAACTTTCAGATCATACGGTCCGTTTGACCAATTGATATTTTCAAAGACGGTATTATCCTTGCCGATCACAATATTAATCAGCCCGTATTCATTTGTATTAAAAGCATTTGATTCTGTGAAAATAACTGTACTTTCATCGTCGAGAATTGTAAAACGGGCTTTGACGACATGGTTTTTCAGTAATTCCCCGGCATTATTTCTGATAACTGCCTGATAATTGAGACCGGATGCAATTTGACTGAATAAAAATTGGTAATTGAATATCAATAGACTGAAAATTATAAATTTAAT
>JALVAD010000243.1 GCA_027011385.1 Saprospiraceae bacterium
ATATATACTCTAGGTATAATAAAATTATTTTATTATCACCGATATTATATAGTATTTTGGATTTAGATATTATTTATTGAAATTATTCGTTAGGGTTGATGTGAGCAGAGTGATGTAGTGGGAATTAATCTAGTAAAATAGTTAGCTATGATAAAAAAAATAAAAAAAATTGCTGTTTTAGGTTCCGGTGTTATGGGTTCAGGAATTGCTTGTCATCTTGCAAATGCAGGAATGGAGGTTTTGATGTTGGATATTGTGCCATTTGACTTGACTGATGATGAAAAAGATAGTCCTGTCGCACGGAATAGGATTGTAAACACGGCTTTGAAAAATGCGATTAAATCAAAGCCTTCGCCTTTGTTCAAAAAGGGGTATGCCAAGAGAATTACTACGGGTAATTTTGATGACGATTTGCATAAAATTAAGGATTATGAATGGATTATAGAGGTGATAATCGAAAATCCAAAAATCAAACAGGATCTTTTTGAAAAAGTTGAGAAGTATAGGACCAAAGGAACGTATATCTCAACAAATACTTCAGGGATACCTATTAGTATATTGACTAAAGGTAGAAGTGATGATTTTAAAAAATATTTTCTTGGAACTCACTTCTTCAATCCTCCAAGATATTTGCCATTGTTGGAATTGATACCAGGAAAGGATACAGATCCGAAAGTTGTCGAATTCTTTATGGAATTCGGCGACAAATATTTTGGTAAGCAAGGTGTCATTTGTAAAGATACTCCCGGATTTATAGCCAACAGAGTGGGACTCTTTTCAATGGCTAAGCTTATGGAGTTGACTATGGAGTACGGTTTTACTATCGAGGAAGTAGATGTATTGACAGGACCGATAATTGGAAGACCCAAAACAGGTACATATAGGTTATTGGATTTAGTAGGTGTCGATGTAGCAGATAAAGTATTGACCGGATTGATAGCAAATGCACCTGAAGATGAATATCTAAAAACTTGGAAGGACAAAGAAACTCCCGGATTTATGAAATTTTTGTTGGAGAATAAATTTTTAGGAAATAAGACCAGACAAGGATTTTACAAAAGGACAAAAGAAAAAGACGAGAAAGGCAAGAGAATAATATTGTCACTTGATTTGGATAAAAATGAATATAGACCGAAAATAAGCGCTAGATTTGACTTGGTAAAGCAGAACAAAAAAATTGATATTCTTAAAAATAAAATTATCAATATTTTTGAAAATGATGGCAAAGAATCAAAATTTCTAAAGGAGTATTTTCTATCTCTTTTTGCTTATGTTTCAAATCGTGTTCCTGAGATTTCAGACAATATATACAGTATTGATGACGGTATGAAAGCGGGTTATGCTTGGGAAGCAGGTCCATTTGAGTATTGGGATATGATCGGAGTGAAAAAAGGAATTGAAGAAGCTGAAAAATTGGGATATTCTATTGCGGATTGGGTTAAGCATATGGTTGACTCAGGCAAAGAATCCTTTTATCAAAAGAAAGATAGAAAGATTAATTATTATGATTTAAGCACTAAAGATTATAAACAAATACCGGGGATTGACCAATTTATAATTTTGGATTTGTACCGTGATACTCCCGTTTATAAAAATAGTGAAGCGATTATCCACGATATTGGCGATGGAGTATTGAATATTGAATTTATTTCCAAGGCAAATGTTATTGGGGAAGGAACCGGCTTAGCAATGCAAAAGGCAGTTGATTTGGCGGAAGAAGAGGGGTGGAATGGAGTAGTTATCGGGAATAATGCAGCTCATTTTTCAGTAGGGGCTAATTTGATGATGGTTGCGATGGAAGCATTTCAAAAGAATTTTAAGAAACTTGATGAAATGACAAATGCATTTCAGCAGGTAAATATGAGATTGAGGTATAGCAAAATCCCGGTAGTTGTCGCAACTCAAGGATATGTGTTTGGTGGAGGGGTTGAGATGTCTATGCATGCTGATAGTGTAATTGCTTCAGCAGAATCATATATCGGTTTAGTAGAAGTAGGTGTAGGTTTATTGCCAGGAGGAGGAGGCACTAAAGAATTTGCCGTTAGATTATCCGAAAGTATGTATCCCGGAGATGTGGTTATGCCTAAATTGATTGAAATGTTTAAGACAATCGCAACAGCACAGGTAGCAACATCTGCAGATGAAGCCTTTGATTTAAAATATTTGGATCACACTAGAGATTTTAGAGTGATGAATACCAAAAGGGCTATCGGCGAAGCTAAGAAAAGGGTTTTGGCATTGGCTGATACGTATGTGATGCCCGATAGAAAACAGGTGAAAGTACTCGGAAGGCAAGGATTGGCAACACTATATGCAGCGATAAATGAATTTAAATTGGGTAAATATATCACAGAGTATGAAGCAAAGATAGCTCAAAAAATTGCCTATGTGATGTGTGGTGGTGATTTGACCGGTCAACCATTGGTTTCAGAACAATACCTTTTGGATATAGAAAGAGAAGGCTTTTTGAGTTTGCTAGGCGAACAAAAAACAATGGAAAGAATCCAATATATGTTGGAAAATAATAAACCATTGAGGAATTGATAAGTGATGGATATCGAAGTGTTGTTGAATGCATTTGAGAATGATTGGAAATAAAGTATAGATTGAGAGTAAAAATCGAAAAAAAAATGAAATATAAAATAAATAGAGCGATGTTAGAAAAATCGCTAAATGTATATTAAAATATTGTATTTAAAAAAGATAATTATGGCATATATAGTAAAAGCATATCGAACAGCAATTGGAAAAGCTAAAAAAGGATCGTTTAAAAATATGAGATCTGATGATTTGGCGATTGAAGTAATCAAATACATAATGAAAGATACTCCGGGATTAGCA
>JALVAD010000244.1 GCA_027011385.1 Saprospiraceae bacterium
GTAATATTTGTATTTTTGATGTTGTCAGGATTCTTCGCAAATGCACAAAGGAATTTTTGTGGAACAATCTACGATAAATCAATGGAAGACCGCTTGATTGAAAACAAGAAAGCGTTTTTTAATTTGGATGAAAGAGATGAAGATTGGTTGTATATACCTGTTCATTTCCAGATTGTCACAAAGAAAGATGGAAGTGGTGCAGTTGATCTTTATAAGGTGTTTGACGAGTTGTATTTTATGAATAAGAACTATGAAAGTCTGAAGATGAAATTTTATATATCCGATGAAGTTTCCTATATCGCTAGTGACAAATTGTATACCGAGCCAGGTAGTTCTCTTGCAGGTGCTATTATAAAAACGAATAAAAAGAAATTTAATAATGCAGTAAATATTTTTATTGTTAACAAAATTCCCAGTATCAATGAAGGTCCAGGGATAACACTTGGATATTACACCTCGAAATATGATGTTTTAGTTGTTAGAAGCAGTCAGTTTGGTGTTAATTCAAAAACATTGTCGCATGAATTAGGGCATTATTTTAGTTTAGCTCATCCATTTAATGGCTGGGAAGAAGATCCTTATGATGTAACTAAGCACGGGAATCCCTTGAAAATAAAAAATATTAAATACGCCGGAGTTAATTATCTTATTGAATTTATGGACAAATCCAATTGTGAAATTGCAGCTGATAAAATATGTGATACGCCCCCTGATTATAATTTTGGAATTACAGATGATGGTGACTGCAAGCTTAATGGACCAATATTAGACTATCACAAAGATACTATTGTAACTATGGAAGATAATTATATGAGTTATTTCTTTGGTTGTGATCATTTTGAATTTACTCCAATGCAAGGCAGTGCTATGAGGGCAGACTTTAAGAGTTCAAAGAGAAGTCATATAAGATCATCATATATCCCTGATACAGTATGTCTAGACGATTCTAAAGGCAAAATTATTGAACCTGAAAATAATTCTACAACTCAATATTTTGATAATGTTACTTTGGATTGGGACGATGTTCCAGGTGCAACTAGGTATCTTGTTAGGATTAGTTTGAAGTCACAGTCTTTTAAAGGAAAATTTTATTGGGTTTACGGAGAATCTAAGTTAGTACTTCACGATTTGCTTAAAAATAAGCGTTATAAATGGCATGTAAGGGCATTTAATGACGGTAATACTTGTGGAAGTGCATTTGGAGGTTATAGTTTTAAGGCAGGAGCTTATTCTAGTGCAACCTTTGATACAGAATCTATAGATAAATTGTCAATTTACCCAAATCCTATTAATTCAGAAGATATTTATATCAAATCAACTACTGATTTAGGCGAGTCAA
Organism: Saprospiraceae bacterium; assembly: GCA_027011385.1. Lineage (GTDB taxonomy): Bacteria > Bacteroidota > Bacteroidia > Chitinophagales > Saprospiraceae > JADJGA01. The sequence continues at coordinate 1,340 of JALVAD010000244.1, forward strand.
ATATTGAGATATACAGTATTGATGGGAAATTGGTAGAAACAGTGTCTGCTGAAATAAAGAAGGGAGATAATAAAATTAATTTGACACATTCTAATTATCAAAAAGGTATTTATAATATGATAATAAATACTAAAGATAATAAGTATATTCGCAAAGTTTTAATTGAAAAATAACAAAAAAATAAATAATGAATTTACACGAATACCAAGCAAAAGGAATTTTAAGCTCCTTTGGGGTACCAATCCAAAGGGGATATATGGCTACAACTGTTGATGAGGCAGTTGAAAATGCTAAAAAATTGATAAATGAAACCGGAACAAAATTTATCATTGTAAAAGCACAAATACATGCCGGTGGTAGGGGAAAAGGCGGTGGAGTAAAGCTCGCTAAAAATTTAGAAGAAGTTAGAGAGCATGCAAGTAATATACTTGGAATGATGCTTATCACACCACAAACTCCCGGAGGGTTGAAAGGTAAGGGGAAATTGGTTAGCAAAATATTGATAGCTGAGGATGTCTATGTTCCTGAATATGATCAATGCAAAGAATTCTATATTTCCATATTGATGGATAGACAAAAAAGAATGAATGCGATTATTTATTCAACAGAAGGAGGAATGAATATTGAAGATGTGGCTGAGAAAACCCCTCATTTGGTACACAAAGAGCATATTGATCCGGCATTGGGGCTTCAAGAGTTTCAAGCAAGAAAAATAGCTTTTAATTTAGGATTGAGTGGAGCTGCATTTAAAAATATGTACAAATTTATAAAAAGTTTGTACAAAGCATATACCTCTAGTGATGCTTCTCTTATAGAGATTAATCCTGTGATAAAAACTGGTGATGATAGAATAATTGCAGTCGATGCCAAAGTTTCAATTGAGGATAATTCATTGTATCGTCATCCTGATTATGCAGCGATGAGAGATGAAAGCGAGGAAGATCCAACAGAAGTTGAGGCTAAAAAGGTAGACTTAAACTATGTTAAACTTGATGGTAACGTAGGATGTATGGTGAATGGAGCAGGTCTGGCTATGGCGACGATGGACTTAATCAAACAATCAGGCGGATCTCCTGCTAATTTCTTGGATGTAGGTGGTACTGCTGATGCTGAGAGAGTCGAAAAAGGATTTAGAATAATATTAAGTGACCCTAATGTTAAAGCAATTTTGGTTAATATTTTTGGAGGAATTGTAAGAGCCGATAGGGTAGCGCAAGGTGTTATCGACGCATACAACAATATAGGGGAAATAAAAGTACCTATTATCGTTAGATTGAGAGGAACAAATGCTGAAGAGGCTAGAGAATTGATTGAGAAGAGTGGGCTTAAAGTACATTATGCTGTTGAGTTTCAGGAAGCAGCTGACCTTATCTCTCAAGTTTTAAGTTAAGAATAATTATTACATATTATAAAAGCCACTTGTAAATAAGCAAGTGGCTTTTTTATATCAATTGAATATTAATGAACACTATATAGTGACT
>JALVAD010000245.1 GCA_027011385.1 Saprospiraceae bacterium
CTATAATATATATTCAAACTGCACGATTATTGGAGTTTTTATATTTGTTTTTACTTAATCCCAAGGTATTCCTGATGGATCGTTAATAATCTTATCAATTCTTTTAGATGCTATCCAATTGATCAATTCAGGTAGATAAGAATTAAAATCTATTTTTGGATTGTATTTTAATAGAGTTTCGATTTTATCATTTGATAAGACATTGTTGAAGCAGATCATGTCTAATGCGGTTTTTGTAAGTTTTGTTTTAAGGTGAAGTAGTTCTGCTATTTTACTTATTGATTTTGAAACTGGGAAAGGGAGTGTTTGAATTGGAATTTTTTGGTTGTATATACCATAAAAAAGATTTGTAATTATTTCTTTTAAAATATAAGTAATTGAATCAGTGACATTGAATACTTGATTTATAGCTATTTCAGGATTTGCAATACAAAGCTCTATTGCATATATAAGATTATTGATATTTGTCATTGAGATTGTCTTGGATATATTACAAGGTGCAATGATTTTATTGGCTTTTTTCATTCCGAGTATTTTAGGAAGCAATACTCTATCATGAGTACCATAAATTGCTCTGGGTCTCAATACAACACTATGATTGTGCTTCAGCGCAATTTCTTCAGCTAAATATTTTGAGCGTCCATAATCATTTAATAAACCTACATGAATATTGTCTGTCTCTCTATGTATTTTGTCAGAAATAGGGTATACAGAAGCGGAAGATATATAAATAAACAGTTTGTGCTTAACCTTGTTTATAAGATTTTTAGTGCCAAAAACATTGTTATCTAGTAATTCCTTCCAAGTTGCAGTATCACTTGCAAGCCCCGCAGAATGAATTATTATTTCTGCTTCAGAGGGGAGGTTATCGCTTCTAATATCTGTTTGATAATATTCCACAGCTGTTTTTAAAAGCTTGGCATTTGGTTTACTTCTTCCAAGTGCAATTATTTTGAATGGTTTGTTGGTATAGTATCGGACGAGATGAGATCCTACGAATCCAGTAGCTCCGGTGATTAGAATTGTTTTGTATTCATTTATCATATCAACAGCTTTAATGCTTGGTAATCTATTTTTTGTTGCCTACCTTTTCTGGGAATTTTCGAAAAAATGATATAATCCGGTATTGCTGCCGTATCAATTCCATACTTATCAGAATGCAAATAGCCTAAAATCATTTTACTACTCATTTTTTTAGAAGTTTGAACAATGAGATATATTTCTTCATCAGCAATTTTATCATTGTATTTCCCTATCATTACAGCTTGTTCTATTCCGGGTATTGAGTTTATTATGGGTTCATATAAACCGGGGTATATATTGTATTCTTTTCGTATTATCATATTCTTTTTTCTGCCTGTTAATACGATTCTATTTTGATTATCGAGGTAACCCAAATCTCCGGTAGGGTGAAACTCATCCTTTTTTCTTTTTGTCAATTGGAGATACCCTCTAAACAATTGATTGGATCTGATCAGTATCTCATTATCTTCTGCGATTTTGACTTCTACTCCTTCAAATGGAGTCCCCACAATATCTCCATTGCCTTCAAAGTTAAGCTTTTCTTTTGAACTAATGCTGCTTACCAATAAATTTTCTGTCATTCCATATAAGCATTCGATATCTGCATTAGTAAAGTCTTTTAGTTTAGATAAAAAGGTTTTGTAAATGGGGGCAGAGCCTAACATTATATAATTTAATGATCCGGGAAATCGGATATTGTGTGAAATGCAGTGATCCAAAATTTCATTGATTTCAACGGGAGGTCCAAAGAAAATATTTATTTTGTGTTTATTGATAAAATCAATTCTTTTTGGAATTGGTAAATCTTTTTTCCATAAAAATACTTTTACGTTTGCCATTATTCCTATCAAAGCAAAATGAGGTAAATAGCTTACCATGTTTTGCCCCTTGTATTTCCCTATTTTATTTGCTAATAAATTGAGGCTTGATATTAGTGAACTATCAGAATGAACAACACCTTTTGGTGTACTTAATGTGCCTGAGGTATAAGTGATCAAAAAATCTTTTTCTGATTTTGCTTTTTCCCAAATAATATTGGAGTCGGATTTAATTTTTAATTTATCCAAGTGTATACCGGATTTTTTTAATCTTAAATTTTTTCCCATTATGACATAGTTGATTTTATCAATATAGGGGACGAAGAACGGATTTTTGCTAAATTTTTTATAAATAAGGTGGAGCCACCGAAATTTCTGAAGTAAAACAAGTCTGTAATCAATAAAAATCCATTTTGGTTTAAATTGTTTCAATCTGTTAAGGTATAGTGTAGTCCCCATATCAGGGTCAATAATAGCAGCAATCCCCTTACACATTATAATAGCATATAATGTACTGATAAAATCAATATTCGGTTCTGCCAGTAATACCGCTTTATCTCCTTCTTTAAAACCATTATTGATAAGATTAAGGGCTATTGTTTCTGCGTTAAATAGAATATCTTTTACATTAAAATTTTTATTTTTTTGATATAGAACAGGACTGTCTAAATCCTTGCTTTCAAGCATTTCAATCAATGGTGATTTATATAGAATTGTTTTTTTCATAATTATTATATAAATATTCTCTTAAAAATCAAATGGGTATTGTTTTAAAGCTTAAGAAATATTACTCCTATACTTACACCTGCTGCCACACCCAATAGCATAATCTTATCTCCTTTTTTTGCCTTCCCATTGCGGATTGCGTCGAATAAAGCAATTGGCATAGAAGTGGATGCAGTATTTGCAAATATATCAAATGTTTTATATATTTTCTCTGGAGGGAAGTCTATGGTTTTTGCTAACCTATCGTAAAAATGAGTAGCTATTTGATGGGTAATAAGTAAATCGATCTCATCTTTCTCCCAAGGACCTTCTTCAAAGCATTTAATTGCAAATTGTTGGGCGTCGCTATCTTTCAGAACATCGATTAGCTTTGCTGTTTCCCCCTTAAAGAAATTCTTGTCAGGATCAAAGGGATACATAGACCCGCCTCCTAAAACGGTCGATAAATTCCAGTATTCGCCCATAGTCAAGAATTTTGAATAAGCAATACCTGTCTTATCTTTTGTTGAAGAAATCCACATTGCAGTTCCTCCATCACCAAATGAAACTGAAGCAATATTCTCTTTGAGTTCTTCCTTACTTTTAGTATCAAACCTGATAGTGTCAGAGGGCTTTTCCCCGGATACTATAAGAATATTGCGATAAGTACTACTTTGTATGAGTGAGTTAGCTATTTGCATTGCGGATATAAAGCTATTGCAAGCGTTTTTTACATCAAAAACAGGACAAGATAATCCTAGCTTCTTCTGTACAATATTCGCAGTGGCCGGTTCGATGAGATCTGCACTTGCTGAGGAGAAAATGAGCAAGTCTATAGATTGCTTATCTTCCTCCTTGAGAAAAGTGTTCGCTGCATTAACCGCCATATCAGAGCATTGCATTTCAGGTTTCGCAATATATCTGTATTTGCCTCCAAATAGTACTCTAATCATATCCGGTTTTAGCATTTGACCTTTGTACATTGCAGCAAATTCTGTATTGTTTATAGGCTTTCCCGGAAGAAAGATTCCCAATTCTTTGATATAGCTATTCATATTGTTTATGTTTAATTAATTGAAGTATAAAAACAATAACCTAATGATCAATATGCTTTCTTGCATGATGGATTAGATATTGATTTTTAAGAATACTTTAGCAATATATTTGGTGAATGCATTCCATCCATTGAATGAATCAACATATTCATTGACTTCACTTAAGCATAAATTACCAAATTTAATAGCCAGATTCTTTTTTGCTCTTTTGTAGAGAGTCTTAGTGTTTTTTAACCCGATTTTATCAAAAATCTCTTTTCGTACATACATTGTACGCATAAAGTACAAATTCAGAATTACTATTATGGCATAAATTGATCTTCTTATGAGTCCGGCTCTTTCGGTATATTTCTTCAACCATTTTTTTGCAAAAAGGATATGTCTTTCCTCTTCGATATGATGCAAAACGGATACTTTTTGTATCACGGGATGTATATTTTTGTCTCTACGGAGTACATTGCCATAAAAATCTGTCGCAAGCTCTATACCCAATACCGATAAGAACATTATCGAATCCGGAGCAAATATAATCGTCAGTTTTGCTACCCATTTGTGTATTTTTGAAGGAGGAAATGGGGTGACATCTATTCTTTCAACAGCATCGCAAAACATACTTTGATGCCTGTACTCTTCAATAGTCTCACGGAGTAGAAATTTGTATTCCAGATTGTGGACTTCAATTTTCAATAGTCGTCTATTGAAAAATGCGCAAGCCATTGTTTCAGACCAAGCATAAGAATACATCACTTGTCCCAATTCTAATCTACCAAGTTCCTGTTTTTGCTTTTTAGAAAGGGTATCATATTCCTCTAACCCTGCAATTGAAATCAAATCATCAGACAGATAAACTTCGTCTCCGATATCTTTGTAATCCCATGGAATAAATTCTTCCGGTAGTAAGGGTTTTTCTTTGCTTATTTTTATCATCTTCTTGATGATATTAGTATCTTTTTCGTTGAATCTCATAACAGTATTTTTCACAAAGGTATGTAAAAGATTAATAAGATAATTATCGAATTTTTATAAAAACACATATAAATTTATATAATATGGAGAAAAGTTAGAATATATTGTTTCATTTCAACTTTTCGCTTTTTGCAACACTGCCCTCTAACTCCCCGTTTTTTAGTAAACTTCGAAACCGGGAGAGCCTCAACCCGCATTTCCCTCTGCAATTCCCCTGATAAGCGAGTGTCTCTGACCTCGCTTCTTGCAAAAATGCACTACTCCTGTGCTGATGCACTGGTTCTTTCACTATCAAGTGAGATTTACTCACTTGATTTTTGATAAAATCAAAACCGTTCAGTCATCCCCCTATCATTTTGCGGGATGGATGAGGGGGCAGATGTGCCAATAAAAAGTAAAATCAACCCACAACGCGAAAAAATGAAATACACCTAAATATGAAAATTAATTAATTGGATTTACCTCTGAACAACGCACAAAAACGAGATATTTATTATACAGACATCAATAAATATAGTACTTTTTGGACTTATCCTGAAATTTCCCGTTATCTATCTCTATCAAATCCTTAATATCGGAATATAGGTAGTTCTTAAAAAATGATTTCCTGATTTTAGCTGATCCGCAAACTTTATCAAACATATTGTGCCTGTCTGTTGATATATCTAAAATATCTTTATCGGGATAAAGTTTGTGATGTTCTTGTAGAAATAAAAACTGAATAGACATCAAATTGACCTTAGAGGCATTTTCGATATATACTTGGATTCCGCCTAGATGTTTATTTGCCCATTTGGTATAATACGGTTTATATACCAATGGTCTAAATCTGACTCCCTCAATTTTCAAAGCATTCATTGCATCAGACATTTTCTTTGCATCAATCCACTCTGCTCCCAATAGCTGAAATGGCAATGTGTACCCCACTCCATTATTGATAATACTCAATTCTCCCAATATACCGGTTGCGACATAATAATAAGCCGTTTTTGCATTGGGTATATGGGGGGAAGACAACACCCACGGCAAAGCTGTATCCTCAAAAGTCATTGAGCGTTTCCAGCCTTTCATGGGTATGATTTTCAAACTGCATTTCTTCCCTTTTTCACTTAATACCTCTTTGTTAATATAATTGGCTAGTTCGCCTACTGTTAACCCGTAAACATAGGGTATAGGGTATGCTCCAACTATTGAAAAGTACTCTTTTTGCGCTATTGCTCCCTCCACTTTATTGCCGCCCAGTGGGTTTGGTCTGTCCAAAACCATAAATTCGATTTCGTTTTCTGCTGCAGCCTCCATCGCCAAACCCATCGTACTTATAAATGTATAGGATCTACAACCGATATCTTGTATATCGTAGATAAGTATATCCAATCCCTTAAGCATTTCCTTAGTAGGTTTTTTGGTCTTACCATAAAGAGAATAAACAGGTATTCCTGTTTCCCTATCTACAGAAGAACTGATTTTCTCACCTGCTGTGACATCTCCCCTTACACCGTGTTCAGGACCAAATAATGCAACAAGATTTACATTAGAAGCATCATTAAGTATATCTATTGTAGATTTTAACCTTGAATCAACCCCAGTTGGATTTGTGATTAGTCCCACTCTCTTTCCTTCAAGATAAATAAACCCACTCTCTCGCAAGACTTCTATTCCTGTTTTCACAACCGGCTTTGATTGTGAAGTACAACTAAATGAAGACAAACTGAACAAAAAAATGACAAAATAAAACTGTTTCATATTTATGCTTTTGATACCTAGCCATAAAACTACCCAAAAAACACTAGAAAATCTGTCCATCAATCCTTTTTATTTTTATAAAAAATGATGATAAGAAACACTATAAATAAAAAAGGTACTGCAGAAATTATCATTTTAATATTAATATTCAAAAACCCTATCAATAAAATCAGCAACATCAAAATACCTATCCCCACAATTCCTAAATAGACAAATATTTTATTTGGATTCTTTTGAAAAAATGCAATAACTAAAAATATTTGTCCTAAAAATGGAAGTAGAGTAAAGGGATGCAAAAATATTTTAGGTTGTTGAATTGCTCTTGACAATATATCTACTTCAGCTTGATACAGCAATAAATAGTTTTCACTCCACTCTATATAACCGAACAAAGAACTAATAATAAGACTAAAAATCAAAAGCCTTAATTTCATATTCGTTACTCTTTCTTGAAATTATTCAACCCACATTCCAAGAACGCCTTGTATTTATCCACGTCAGGAGTATAAGCAACCGGTTTGTTAAGTATTTTCCCATCAGGACTCATAAGCACATAAAATGGCTGAGAGTTTCTGTCGAAATGCATAGCTTGAAAATCCGACCATTTATTTCCTATAGTTCTTATCTTCTTCTTACCAAAATCAGAGTAATACTGTTTCTCCAATACTTTCTTTTCATCTACATAAAGCGAAATCAAAACATAATCCTCATTAATCAATTTATAAACTTTGTCTTGACTCCATACATTATCCTCCATTCTACGGCAATTAACACATCCATAACCTGTAAAATCCAACAATACGGGCTTGTTTTGCTCTTTTGCATATTCCATTCCTTCGTCATAATCGTGGAAACAATTAATATTAAGAGGGCAATGCTTTGGATAGATATAACTGTGTCCGGCAGGAGGTGCTAAACCTGATAACATATTTGGTGTAATAAAAGTCTCAGATCTCTCACTAACTCTAAATCCTGTAGCAAAATACAATGCCAAGCCCACCATCAAAACTCCAAATGCTTTTCTCACAAGAGATATTTTTTGTTTTGGGGGATCAAGTGGAAATCTCAATATTCCAAAATAATATGCAGCCATCAACAATGCAACCAAAATCCATATTCCTACAAACAATTCATATGGCAATATTTTCCATCCCATTGTCAAATCAGCAATTGATATAAATTTGAAGGCTAATGCAATCTCAATAAATCCTAATGTTACCTTGATAACATTCATCCAGCTACCTGACTTAGGCATTGCATTTAACCATGTCGGAAACATTGCAAAAAGTGCAAACGGCAGTGCTAATGCCGTTGAAAACCCTAACATTCCAAATAAAGGTCCAACAGGAATACTACCAAAAATAGTGGGACCTCCTCCGGTCGCTGTCTCAACCAATAATGTACCGATAATCGGTCCTGTACAAGAAAATGATACCAATGCGAGGGTAAATGCCATAAAGAATATTCCTATCATTCCCCCTTTATTTGCCATAGCATCCGACTTATTGGCCCAAGAACTAGGTAATGTAATTTCAAAATAGCCGAAAAATGAAAAAGCAAATATTATAAATAATACGGCAAAACCTATATTGAAATATACATTAGTTGATAATTGGTTGAGAGCATCCGCTCCAAATATCCCCGTAACCGCGAGCCCCATAACAACGTATATAACAATAATAGAAAGACCATAATACAATGCATTTCGTATTCCTTTAGCTCTAGAGCCACTCCTTTTGGTGAAATAACTAACTGTAAGTGGTACCATAGGAAAAACACAAGGTGTCAAAAAAGCCAATAAACCTCCTCCAAATCCTAGTAAAAATATCAACCACCAACTACTAGCCTTTTTCTTATTAGTTGGTAAATCATCACCACCGCAAGTAGTCTCAATAAGTTCTTTATCAAACTTGTACTTAGTATTAGGGTTTTCATCAGAAGATCCAACTTTTGTGTTCTCCTTTTCTTCAACTTTCGCCATTCTTTTACTCTTTTCAAAAAATTTATTGGCCACTAAATCTGCTGCGAAATCTTTCTCCAAAAACAAACATCTCTCATCATCACAAGACTGATAAGTAATATAACCGTCTAGAGGTTTTGACTTATCTTTTACTTTGACCTTTTGCTCTATCACATATGGTTGATCCCAAAGAAACTTCTTTACATTTACACCAAACATTGGGTCAAGACCTACTTTCAAGTGCCCTTTTTCAATTGCTTTCCCTATGAATTCTACCCCGTCTTTTGCTTCAAAATTGATAGAAGTAGGAATCGGACCATTATCTTCGGTATAAATGGAGTAGACATCCCAATTTTTTTCCATTGTAGCAATAAATCTCAATAACTTCTCATCATTCCCAAGATCTTCTACTTCAAAACGCCAAGTAACAGGTTTCAATTCTTTCCTTCTGTGTTCTGCTTTTGCGACTCCTGATTCTGATTCTTTTGATTGCGGTTTAACCTCGGTTGAGGAGACAACATTAGCCTTCTCAACTTTGGTTTTTATAGATTTTTCCTCTTTTTGAGTTACAATTTTTTTTACAAATTTAGCCTTGGACTCCGATTCAATTTTATTTGTATTCGCAGAACTTTCATCCTCTGGTTCGCTTCCTTTCAATTGTTTTTTGGATTCGGTATCAGTACTCTCTTTTTTTTTATTTACCGGTTTAAGATTATTAAAGGATGAATCCCACTTTGCAAAGTCAAAACTAAAATCGACATCGGTTGGAGGTAAACAACGCGTATCATCACAGGTCATAAAGTTCAAATACCCCGTAAGCTTTTTAGACTTATCCAAAACTTTTATTTTTTGGGTAAAAGTCGCATTGTGATGAAACTTTTTTATCTTCATCTCAAATACTTTGTCGAATACCGTCTCCACATTATCACTTTCTACAGGACTTCCTATCAATTCATAAAAATCACCTTTGTCAAAATTAAAAGTAGTCGGTACAGGTCCTTTGTCTGGTTCTATATCTTGGGAATACAAAGACCAATTCCCCTGGATTCTTGCTTTAAAAACCAAATTATATACATTTTCTGATACTTTTTCTACATTCCAACGCCATCTGACGGGACGCAAAATCTGAGCATAGGTATTTGAGCCTATCCCAAGCAACAAAAACATTAATATTACTGTAATCCTTTTTTTCATCATAAATTAATTTTTAAATTATTTGATTGCTAATAGAAGTGATTTTATATTAACTAGTAACTTATACACTTGACAAATTATTGTAAAATTTGTAGTCAAATACAAGTACAAGTTTAATTTTAAATTCTGTACAACTGAAATTGATAAATCAGTATTGCAAAAACCAACACGAGCGTAACAATTTCAAGGATAAGATTGTTTTTAATTCTCAAAAAAATCATCGCTGTGAAAAAGCTCAAAGCAAAAGCAATTAAGTATAAATAATTGAAAATATCATCAGCTTGGACAAAGAAAAAAGTAACGATAGAAAAT
>JALVAD010000246.1 GCA_027011385.1 Saprospiraceae bacterium
CGCTTACTCTTTTAGAGCGTTAAAAAATGAATATAGTCTTGATTTTTTTTGATTCGTTTTTTGTATCAAGACAAAAAATGAAAATCTGGTTTATTGATTCAATATGGAAGTACGCCTTTTAATTTCTACCAACTTTTCATCTTGATACAAATTCATCTATTTTTTCTAAAGTCAATTTTATCATTTTATCTATAGCAGCATATGGATCTTTGCTAAAAGTAAGATTTTGTCTGTTTGCTATAATTGCATTTACAGAAAGGGCTTCATGTCCCAATAGTTTTGATAGACCATAAATTGCGGAACTTTCCATTTCAAAATTTGTGAATACCAAGTCCTTATAACTGAATTTCACCAATTCGTCAATTATAGTTCTGGTTTTTTGCTCTATTCTCAATTGTCTTCCTTGAGGACCGTAAAATCCACCTGCTGTCATTGTGATACCTGTTTTGAAGTCGCTACAGATATTGTCAACAAGATACTTGCTTCCTTCAAAGATATAAGGAATACATACATCATATAATTTTGGCACATCTTTTTTTAAACTTAAATCAAAGCCTATTTGAAAATCTGTTTTCTTGTAATCATAAAAATTGAGTAATCCGTCCAATCCCATACCATGAGTAGCTCCTACAATCGAATCAACAGGAATATCTTCTCTCACAGAACCTGAAGTTCCCATACGGATAATATGCAATTTGTGAAATTTATCTTTGATAGTACGAGTTTTGAAATCAATGTTTTTTAGAGCATCAATTTCATTTAACATTATATCTATATTGTCAGGCCCTATCCCTGTACCTATTACAGAAATCCTTTTATTACCCAACATTCCTGTATGAGTGACAAATTCTCTTTTCTGATTTTTTAATTCTATTTTGTCAAAATGTCTACTAACTCTCTCCACTCTTTTAGGATCTCCGACAGTAATTATATAGTCGCCTAAATCTTCAGGATGAAGTCCGAGATGGTAAATTCTTCCATCTTCTGTCAATATCAATTCGCTTTCTTGTAAACTATTCATGGCAATGTATTAATGTATTATGATAATGAAAGGATAAGTACAAAAATTATACCAAATTAACTTTGAAATATTGTATAGATATTAAACCAAATAACCAAATTAAAGTATTATTCACATCTTAGAATTATAGGAGTTGTCTCAATTGTATCACTAGAATGATTGGCTCTGTCCACAAGGAAAATTTTATATGTTAGAGTATCATACTTGATATTATCAATCACAGAGCAAGGGGGAATATTGTCTTTATAGAGGCAACAGGTTGTATATAGCAACAACTCAATTTCACCTGAAACACCATTGCCAATCCCCAGATCAGGTAGTTTAGGTATTTTTATTCTTTCTGCAAAATTGCCGGTTCTACTATCAATTACAAATAGATTTTGAAGAGAATCTTTTGTGTCAAAGCCGATATCTCCATCACCATCTGTGAATTTTAAATACACGGTAATGGAATCTGTATTAAGGTCACCTTGCGACATAGTGTTTTTATCTAATCGGATAAACTCAAGTTTTGGTTCAATCGGAAAGTCAGGTTTTTTGACGCATGAGTTTACCAAAACTAAAAAAAACAATAAATAAAATATGATATTAGTTTTCACTTGCTAACTTTGTATTTGTTTTGATAAGCGAATATAGCCTTTTTTAATTGTTTAACCCGCATTTTTCAAGGGCTAATCGGTAGTTTTTGTGAATTTATGCATAGTAGAGAGGAAATTAAAAGAAAGTATTTAGATTTTATAGTTGGTAGTAATATTTCATTTGATGATTTAGCATTAGCTGTCTTTAGATATCAATCCGAAACTAATCCGGTGTACAAGACTTTTTTGCACTATCTATCTATTGAAGAAGATAGTGTCGAAAGTATTGATCAAATTCCTTTTCTGCCTGTCTCAATGTTTAAAAAATACAAGGTGAAATCAGGGTATTGGAAAGAGGAAAAAATATTTGAAAGTAGCTCTACTTCAGATATAGTGACATCAAAACATTATATACGGGATTTAGCATTTTATCTTGAAAATGCAAAGATTGATTTTGAAGAATCATATGGTGATTTAAAAGATTTTTGCTTTATGGCATTGCTTCCATCTTATCTGGAAAGGAATAATTCATCATTGGTTTTTATGGTTGACTATTTCATCAAAAAAAGTGGATGTGGTGGATTTTACAAGTATGATTATGATAAATTATTGGAGGATGTAAAAACCTACAATGGAAGTAAAAAAATAGTTTTAATCGGAGTGACTTATGCATTATTGGAAATGGCATTAAAAAACACGATAGATTTGAGTGATTTAATAATAATGGAGACAGGAGGAATGAAAGGTAGGAGGAAAGAATTGCCTAGAGCAGAAGTCCATAGAATATTAAAAAACGCATTTGGTGTTGATCAAATACATTCTGAATATGGAATGACGGAACTGCTTTCTCAGTCCTATTCAAAAGGTGATGGCATTTTTAAGACTTCAAGAACTATGAAAATACTTTTTTCCGATATCTATGATCCATTTTCATATGTTGATATTGGGAGGCAAGGTAAAATCAATGTCATAGATATAGCCAATTTTGATACTTGTAGCTTCTTAGCAACTGATGATTTGGGACGAAATCTTGGGGATGGAAAATTTGAAGTATTGGGTAGGACAGATGAAAGTGATATTAGGGGGTGTAATTTATTGTTTACGGGGTAATCGGGTTTCTTTATCAAAAAAGGTGTATTTCATTTTTTGGAACCCTAGTACTCAGCGCAGGATCCTCAAACTAAAAAATGAAATACACCCTAATAT
>JALVAD010000247.1 GCA_027011385.1 Saprospiraceae bacterium
AAAGAATATAGTGCCATATCAGATAAATTTTAGGACAATGTATAAATTTGTAACCAACCTTTTTAGATAATTGGTGTTATTGACTAATTTGGTTTTTCACAATACGAATTTTTTTATATTGTGGTGAAAAAAAACAATAATTATGAAACTCTCTATTGAAGATTTTTTAAAACAAGCAAAAGGATGCCCAGTCATTGATGTCAGAACTCCAGCTGAATTTGAACAAGGACATATTCCCGGGTCACATAACATACCCTTATTGAGCAATTCCGAGAGAGTTGTAGTCGGAACCTTATACAAAAAAGAGGGAAAGGAAAAAGCATTTATCAAAGCTTTGGAATTCTCCGGACCAAATATGTCAGAATTTGTAATCAGAGCAAAAAAGATAACAAAATCTCATAAAACCAATAAGATTCTCGTCTATTGTTGGAGAGGAGGAATGCGTAGTGGAAGTATGGGCTGGTTATTTAATAGTGCAGGGATGGAAGCCCATACATTGGAGGGAGGATATAAGAATTTCAGAGCCCATATTCAAAATGCATTTTTAAAACCAATTGCCATAGTAGTGTTAGGTGGATATACTGGTAGTGGTAAGACTGAAACTTTAAAGCATATGTCCAAATCAGAACAAGTAATAGACCTTGAGGGATTAGCACATCACAAGGGCTCAGCATTTGGGTTTATAGGACAGAAAAAACAACCTACAAGTGAGCATTTTGAAAATATTTTGGGTACTAAATGGTTAAATTTGGATTATAATAAAAAGGTTTGGCTGGAAGATGAAAGCAGAAATATTGGTAGTGTGTATTTACCTGAAGAAATCTATAAAAAAATCAGACTTGCCCCTGTGGTGTTTGTAGATATCCCAATTGAAACAAGAATCGAAAGACTCGTAAAAGAATATACAGGATTTGAAAATAAGCATATTGAATTTGCTCTTGAAAAAATCAAAAAAAGGATCGGCGGATTAAATTATAAATTAGCGATACAAGCACTCCATGAAAATAATTATAAAGAAATAGCCAAAATAGCACTCATTTACTACGACAAAGCCTATAAATACGGCATAGCTAAAAGAGATAAAAACTCAATTACTACTATAAAAATAACAAAAGATAAACCAAAAGAAACTGCTAAAACAATTTTGAAATTAATATAAATTAATCTTTGAAATGCAGTTTTTTTTTATCAATTTGAATAAGTGATTTTTTTTTAATAACTTTATGACTGAATAGAGAAATTGTTGGGGTAAGCATTAACAAAACACTAACAAAACGGCAAAAGATTGGTAAATATTAAAACGAATCAGTATGGAATACAATATAAGTAACTTAGACATTATTGAGAATGGGAAAGACAGAAGTTTTCTTGAAGAAAATATTGAAAAATTCATAAAAAAAATGTCTATTATCCCAAAAAGATACAGGAAGTCAAATGTTGTAGATATCAATCTATCTTCATCAGAGAACCAAATATCTATTAAAATTTCTGCTGTGCTTTGTTCCGGAGAAATCACAAGCAAACAAAAAGCAAATTCAATACAAGATCTTGTTCCCAAAATCTTTGATGATTACACTGAAAAAATCGCAAGGGAAATAGAGAATAACCGAAAGCAATTTTCAATAAATCAGAGGAATACATTTCTAAAGTCAACTGCTCTTGATAAAGAGTATCTATTAAACCTCAACGATTCCGAGAAGAGCGAATTATTTAACTCACTCATACCTATTTTCCTCAATGGACTCAAAGGATATGTGAAAAGAAGAATTCTTTCTGCAAAAAGAGCAAATATCAAAGCCTTAAGCAATGTAGATTACAAGGATATTGTTAATGAAGTCGTATTAAGGACATACACTATATTTGAGAATAATATTGAAAACACCAAAGACTTGAATATATGGCTAATCCAGACAGCTGATAAAGTTTTAAATGAGATTTTGGACAATTCCAAATCAGATGACTTAAGCTATGAAGACCTAGTAAATAAAGAGCTAGGTGAATTAGAAGAAGAATTTACTGTCGACGGTGGTGGGCATATAGTAATGACTGAAGATCTGGATGAATATGAGGATTTAGGAATAGAAGAAATAATCTTAGCATCCAAGGGAGAAAATGATTTTGTCGATAAACTGGATGTCAGCAAAAGCAAGCTTAAAGACAAAATTTACGATGAACTAATCAAACTACCTTTACGATATCAATCAATATATGATTTATACTTTTTTGAGCATTTGGATTATGATGAAATCGCTATTATTAAAGACATGAAGGCTATTGAAATTGAAGCGATAATAATTTCAATTAAAGATCTTTTAACCGAAAAACTATTTGATTAATAGTTAAAATATTCAGGATATAAGTGTCTTTTTAAAAAAATGACGTCTTAAAATAAAGAAAATATATTCTGAGTTTTATAAAAACAAAAAACTGAGATATTGATTAAGTTTTTTAAAGCGATTTTTAATAAGATATCATTTGCTAAAGTATCAGATGATGAGTTGGTAAGGAAGTATAAGGAGACATCTAATACGAAATATTTTGATATTTTATACCAAAGACATAACAGCAAAGTATATGGTAAATGCCTATCAATGCTGAATGATGAAACGATGAGTAAAGATGCTCTTCAGGATATTTTTTTAAAAGTCCTTTTGAATATTTCAAAATTTAATTTTAAATCTAAATTTACAACTTGGGTTTACTCTATTACTTATAATCATTGTATTGATGTGATTAGAAAGGAAGGAAAAATGAAATTCGAAAAAGAAGAATTAGCATCATTCTCCAGTGAACTTGAAGATAACGACATTTATGACGAAGAAGAATTATTGAGAATCAAAGTTCATAATTTGGAAATCGTATTGGATTCTATCCCAGTAAAAGACAAAGCTTTATTATTAATGAAATATCAAGGAGGCTTGTCAATAAAGGAAATGTGTATGATACTCAACAAATCGGAAAGTGCCGTAAAAATGGGAATAAAAAGAGCCAAAGAGAAAAGCTTAAGAAAATATCGTGAACTCTTTAACTAAAAAGAAAGCTTATGCAAATAAAAAACAATTTCCAAGAACTGGAAAGCTATAAAGTAAAAAAACATGGAGAAGCACCAAAGAGTGTGCAGGAAAATGTCGAAAAAAACCTTATTTTTTTCAAAACAATTGGTCATACCATAGAACTATTTACAGATAAATTTATTAAGACTTTTATTAAAATGAACGGCTAATCAAAATATATTAAAATGATAAATCTTTTTAACTGGGACGGCACAAAATATTTAAGTGAAATGTTAGGAAAATTAGTTTCCATCGTTCCTAATATTGTTTCGGCACTAATAATTCTATTCGTCGGTATTTTTATCGCAAAAATCATTACAAAACTTGTGATTAAAATCCTAAGAAAGATTAAAATAGATAAAATTTCTGATAATCTACAAAATATTGACTTCATTGAAAAAATGAATTTAGATATCAGACTTAGCACTATTATTAGCAAGTTTTTGTATTATTTTTTGATTCTGATAATTCTTGTTATTTCAACAGATATACTTGGCATGCCTATAATATCAAATCTAATCGTCAGCATTTTCAATTTTATACCTAATCTTTTGGTTGCTTTATTACTTCTTATTTTTGGTATTTTACTAGCCAATTGGTTAAAGGGAATTGTATATACTGTTGCCAAATCCTTAGGTTTACCATCGGCTTCTATCATTTCCAACCTTGTATTTTACTTCATTTTCATCAATGTCTTGATAAGCGCATTAGTTCAGGCAAAAGTCAATATTGAATTCTTTTCAACAAATATTAGTTTGATAATTGGAGGTGTGGTTTTTGCATTTGCACTTGCATATGGCTTGGCTTCCAAAAACATTATGTCTAATATTATATCATCGTTTTATTATAAAAACAAATACAATATTGGTGATTATGTTAAAATTGGGGAATACGAAGGGGAAATTTGCTCTAAAGATAATTTTAGTATTACTTTGTGCTTTAAAAATAAAAAAATAGTGATTCCTATCAGTAAATTAAACGAAAAGGAGGTAGTAATCACTTCAAAAGATTAAATTATTAACTAAATTAAATTAAATTATGAAAAAACAAATTTTATTACTTTTTGCGATATTAATAATTGGCGGAATAGCTTCTGCTCAAGAGGTAAATTTGGATGCTTTGAAAGCCCAAATCGCTGAAAAATCAGCTATGATAGCTAAAAAACAAGCTGAAATTGGTGCACTTAAAGGTGAGGTTGCAAGTATTCAGAAAAAAATTGATCTCGCCTCAGGTTGGAGATTCAATACTAGTGGAATTTTAGGATTCTCATTAGCTGGATTCCAAAACTGGAACAAACAATCTAATCCAAACTCTAAAGTATCAGATATAAAAGGATTATTTAATGGCGCTGCATTATTGGATAAACCTAAATATTTTTGGAGAAATGAAGGTCAGATTAATGTAGCTTGGCAACAACTAATATTAAATGATAAGGAAGCAACTGACGAAGAAAAAAAATATCAGAATGTAGCTGATATCTTTACATTAACATCTTTATTCGGTTATAAAATGACTCAAGACATTGCAATATCTGCTCTTGGTCAATACAATTCTTCAATAGTAAACAATTTCAATAATCCCGGAATTTTAGACCTAGGAGTTGGAGCTACATGGACTCCTCACCAAGTTCCTAATTTTGTATTAACTGTTCATCCTCTTAACTATCATATGGTATTTCAAAAAGGAGATATTGAAACTAAATCAGCATTGGGAGCAAAGGTGTTTGCAAGTTATTTCACTAATTTGTACAAAGGTGTTAAATGGACAACAAATCTTAATGGATTCTTGGAATATGGAAAATCAGATCCTAGCTTGAATGAATACACATGGGTAAATTCACTTTCTTTTCCTGCATGGCATGGAATTGGAATCGGAATTGGTTTTGGATTGAGAAATTCAGCTTTAGAATCCCCTGATTTGCAATCATACTATAATATCGGATTGTCATATAATCTATAATATTTCATTGAACATAAAAAAAGGCGAGGAAAAAATTCCTTGCCTTTTTTTATGTTTTCATTTTCTTTTTATCTTACTACCGTCACTGCTCCTCTATACAATATCACTCTATCATCCATAAACTCAACCTCTATCAGGTATACATATACACCCGGATTAACTTTTCTTCCTTTGTAAGTTCCATCCCAAGCTCCAACATTGCCTGAAGCAGGGAGAAGATTAGTCTCTTCATGCATTAGATTACCCCATCTATTAAATATTTTGAAGTAATTCACTTTTCTGATACCTTTACCAATAGTAACCTTAAATTCCTCATTCAATCCATCCCCGTCAGGAGTAAAGATATTGGGAACATATACATTTCTAAATGTATTCACCAAGACATTCACCTCACCTGTAGCTTCGCAGCCATCTGTACTAACAACGGTTGCTGTCAGTTTACTGTCTTTAAATGCATTTATTTTCAATTCACTATGCAATTCATTCAAATACTCATAACTAATCGAAAGGGTATCAATAATCCATTTTATGTTTGAGATATTTGCATTCGTATTGAGACTGACTGTTTTAGAGTCCCCTAAATCTATTTCGATATCATTGCCCAGATCAACAATAATCTCATCAGGCTGACTTATCAATATATCATCTTCCTCTTTGCATCCCTCCGAATCAAATACAGTCACCAAATACGGCTCTTTGCTACCATACACTTCAATACAGGAACCATAAGGATAAACTGATCCTCCATTCAAACTAAATGAGTAAGCGGGACCTGCTCCACCGAAAACAGTATCCAAATATACACAAGTCTTATCACCAAAGCATTTAATAGTATCTTTTTGTTTCGCAATAAATCTTAATATCGCTTGTCCTTTTACTTCATAACTTGTAGTAGATTGACATCCCTTGTGGTCTGTAACAGTAATTGTATACAAACCCTTTGGCAAACCACTAGCAAGATTAGTAGAAGACACATCCGGATTCCATTTAAAAGAGTATTGCCCATCGGTATTCCCACCTGAAAACTTAACTTTTATTTGACCGGAATCTTCCCCTGAACAATTTACATCTTTAGTATTAAATGAATCGATACCAACAACTAATTCATCCGGTTCAACCATAGTAATAGAGTCAATTACTGCACAATCATTGGCATCTTTGATCTCAATATGATAAGTTCCAGCACATAAGCCTGTTCCTACAGCACCTATTTCAGCAGTTTCCTGCCACTTATAAAAATATGCTACATTGTTACCTCCTTTTGCTTTGATAATAGCGCTGCCATCACAATCTCCGAAGCAAGTAGGTGTAAATAGTTGTACTTTATCAATTGCAAGTTTATCTGGAATACCAATTTCGAATGAATCTTTCTTAGTACAAGAGTTTCCATTAATTGTATTATATGTAACAGTATAATAATTTTTACCTCCTGCTAAATTATCAACAGTCACTATGGAACCGGTTTTGCTCCCTGAATCAAACATAAATCTATATACGCCGGTAGAATTATTCCCACCACTAGCTTCAATAATCACTTTCCCATCAGAATGAAGTCCGTCGTTGCAACTAATACCTTGCAAATCCAATAGCTTTGTTTGGATTGGTGGTGCTCCATTCACTTCTACTGAGTCTATTGTCTCACAACCATTGCCGTAACTAATGGTGACTACATATGTTCCTGCACCCACACCGGAAATACATTTTGTATTTTCCCCATTGCTCCATTTGTATTCGAATCCGGTATCATCAATATCAACATTTACACAGGCATTTCCTAAAAAGCCACCTGTTTCTCCTTCTGCACATTCTGCATCATCTGAATTAAATGTATAATCAAAAGCCTTTCCGGCAATCAATTCTATTGTATCTGTCACAGTACATGCATTATCGCTCACTTCAACGACATACAGACCGGCGCCTACATTGGATAATGTATTTGAATTATCTCCAATATCTGTACCATTTTTAGTCCATTTATACTTTATCCCTCCTGTGCTATTACTCGCTTCAACCACTATATCAGTAGTAGAACCCGCATTACAAAGCAAATCATACTTGATAGTATCTATTTTCAAAGCTCCCGAAGCAACATCAATTGTAAAGAAAATATTCTTTTCACAACCGTTCGCATCAGTAACTACAATATTATAATCTCCCGGTTTAAGGTTTTCAAATCTATGTTTCGTACCATAAGCATTAATAATGAAATCATTTCCTATTCCGGAAAGGGTAAATGGTAAAACACCACCGGAAGTTATATTTATTATTGCATAAGCCGAACCATCTTGCAGGCATTGTGCACTTGTTTTCTCAATAGAACTCCATTGAATCGGATCAGGTTCATCCAAATCTATAGTATCCATTATACTACAACCAGTAATAGAATCGGTAAATGTAAATATCTGAGTAGTCGCTCCCATATTCTCAAATAAAATAGTATTTGCATCCAATTTTGTAGCTGTTGGAAAGGGGAAATAGGTATAATCCACTTTAAAATTATCTTTATCAAAACCTTTCAAATCAACATTGAAAGTAACTTTCCCATCCCTTTCACCATTACATTGTACATCTGTAGCTGTATTAGATATTTCCATTTGATATCGTGTGGGTATATCCAACTCATATTCCTCTTTGCATGCAGGATAATTAATTGCATCACTCTGAATCGAAATATTAATTTTTCCACCGCTGAGATTATCAAATATAGCCGAATTAAAAGTATTCTTTATATGCAAATCCTTTTCTGACTGTACTTTTATTGTATAACCATTTGTAGGATCTACGATATCACCATTGACATCAACTCTGATTCTACCATTGAGGTCTCCAACACAATTTGAACTATCCAAAACCACAATATCAGCACTCAATCTTTCGGTATTAAGATAAGCGAAAGTATCCGTTTTGCATCCGCTATCAGTTGTTAGTGTAACACCATAATATCCGTTTTTTAAATCTTTTAGAGTATCACTATTATAGATTCCATTTGACCATTCAATTGTATGATTAGGAGCAAACTGCCCACCTTTCACAGTAAACGAAATTTGTCCATCATCCCAACCAAAACAATGTGGAGGACTTACAGTAAAATCTTCAAACTCTACAGGATTTATCTTTGATATAAATACATTTTGGGTTTGTATATCAGCATTAGCATCAGAAACTTCTATAGTGTATGTCCTATTAGAATAAAGTCCATAGACGGTAAAGGGCTCGCCTGCTAAAGCAGCAGGAATAGAACCGGACTCAACAGTAGTCGCCCCATCCTTTACCTTATAAGTATAAGGCCCTACACCATTAAATACCTTAAAAGTAAGAGATGCTATTGGATCATTGGACTCTGTCCCACAATATTTAGCACTCACATAAAGTCCATCAGGAGGATCAATACAAATCAATCCGGGTTCTTGCAACGGATAAATATCTTCGTTTGCATTTGACAGATTAAATTTTGAAAGTAAAACCGGATAACATTCCCCGGGTTCACCTATTAGTTCAAAACAAATAGCTACTAAATCCTTTTCGCCATTAAACGTAGTTGCCGTTGACAAATACTTAAATAATGAAATTAAACCGGGAGGTTCTTCTCTCCAATCCAAATTAAGTATATTTTGGCGTAAATCATCTATAAAATCCAATCCATTTGGGTTGTATTGCACCTTACCCAAAATATACTCTACATCCTTAAAATTTCGTACATCTAACATCGTACATACAGTCTCCCCTTTCATCCCATGTACTGTATCCAATTTCATCACTGTATTAACTCCTCCTTTTGATGCTACTAAATTATTATTGTCATTACATGAGTAACCGTCTTCAATATGTACAACAAAATTCCCATAATTTGGAAGCTCAACAGTAACTCTATCGCCATGGGAAAAATTCTGTGTTAAAATCTCTCCTTTTTTATTGTCTCTGTAGTCATAATCATAAACCTCAATATAACTATAGTTAACTGTTTTGCCTTGTGACTTATAGAATTCAGGGGTTCCCCCTTTTACAATAAAACTAACTTTCAATGTATCTCCATCGACATTGTAAATAATATCGGAAATTGTTATGGGATTTAGATAGACAACCGGAAATGATTGATCTACACCAACTTTCACACATTGACCACCATTTTCAAAATATCCCCTGTTCCCTTTTCTCACATCGTAAGTAATGGGTGCGTAATACATAAGAGTTGCAGGTGATCCAACAGGATTAACAAATTCATTAAATGATTTTGAGCCGGAATAATATCCATTCTCAAATTCTATATCACCGTTTAATTCTCCTGCACTAATAATGAGATTTAGCGGATCTGTCCAAAGCTTGAAGTCCTTATCGAGTTTTATATCTGCTTCAGTATCACCAGATCTGGTCGGTTTTTCACTATACCAACAATACCCAATACCGGCAGGTGTCACAGGATCAGGATCGCTTTGAAGATCAGAATCACTATTATGCTCTAATAAAAACCTGTCTTTCCAACACAAAAACACAGTATCGGATAAATCATGCCTCGAACTTTGACCCAAAAATGCTTTTATCCCTTTAATCGTTCCGACCTTATTGTTGCATTGTGAAGAAAGACTTAAAGAAAAAGCCAAACTAAAAAAAAGCAACACAGCTAATTTCTTAAATATTTTGAAATTCATATCTGATTATAATTTATAATATCTATTTCATTAATTAACAGCATAAACACACACTCTAATCGGTAAAATTCAGCAAAGTTAATCTAAATATATATA
>JALVAD010000248.1 GCA_027011385.1 Saprospiraceae bacterium
GAATGTTTTGTTAATTTCGCAAGGTTGTTCGATTAATTAATGATAAAAAATAATATAGAAATATGAATATTAAATTTCGTCTTACAGTTTTAAATTTTTTGGAATTTTTTGCTTGGGGAGCATGGTTGCTCTCTGCAGGAGCGTATATGTATGTTACATTACATTTTACTGGTTTGCAAATTGGAGCAGTTTATGGCACATTAGGAATAGCGTCATTGTTTATGCCTGCAATTATGGGCATAATAGCCGATAAATGGATGAATGCCGAAAGACTTTTTGGTTTAAGCCATATTATATTAGCATTATTGTTGTTTTGGTTAAGTGGGGTGAAGGATTTTAATACTTTTTATATGATTGTCTTTTTAATATCAATGTTTTATATGCCTACTATTGCACTGAATAATTCTGTCTCATATGCTATTTTAGAAAGAGAGAATTTTGATATCGTAAAGGTTTTTCCTCCTATTAGGGTCTGGGGTACTATTGGCTTTATTCTTGCAGCTTGGACTGTTGACTTACTGGGTTGGAAATTAGGAATGGAGCAGTTTTTAGTATCTGCTATAGCCTCATTAGTTTTAGGAATATATTCATTTACACTACCTGCTGTACCTCCTTCCGGGAGTTCTGAAAAGAAGTCACTTGCGCAGAAATTAGGACTTGATGCATTTAGTCTTTTCAAAGACCGTAAATTAGCAATATTCTTTGTTTTTTCTATGTTGTTAGGTGCCGCACTCCAAATAACAAATATATGGGGAGTGCCTTTTTTGGAAGATTTCTCTGAGGCATATAAGGGATATTTTGCCGTTGAGCATTCCGTTATAATACTCACCTTATCGCAAATTTCTGAAACAGTATTTATTTTGACAATACCATTTTTTCTAAAGAAATTTGGGATAAAAAATGTAATGCTTATGAGTATGTTTGCTTGGGTATTGCGTTTTGCTTTTTTCGGTATTGGTAATCCAGCCGGAGGATTAGTGTTTTTGGTTTTATCTATGATTATATACGGTATGGCATTTGATTTTTTCAATATATCCGGTTCTTTATTTGTAGAGAAAGAAACCAAACCGGAAATGCGTTCCAGTGCACAAGGCTTATTTATGCTTATGACAAATGGTCTTGGTGCGATTATGGGAGCTTATGCCAGTGGGTATATCGTTGATAATTATACAGTTGATAATGTCAGAAATTGGCCTGCAATATGGTTTATTTTCGCTGCATATGCTTTGGTTATAACGATAGCTTTTGCAATATTATTCAAATACAAACACAATCCGGAGGATATAAAAGAGGTGAGACATTAATCCATATTATTCAAAGACAATGTAGCTGTGTCAATATTACCCTTAATTAAAATTAGGGGCTAGTCTTATGCTTGGAAAGATGATTTTATTGTCGGAGTGCACCCTTTAGATTAGTCTCGGTTATTTATCTTTTGTTGTTTTTTTGCAAAGCTACCCTCTGACTCCCTATTTCTCCATTTTATTCCGAAATCGGGAGAACCCCAACCCGTACTCGCTGTCTAAAATATAAGCGAATGTATCTGACTTGGCTTCTAGTATAAATGGCTCTTCTCCTGTTTGGATGCTCAGGTTCCAGTACTTACGGATTATTGTAGTTTTATGATTTTTTTGTTAGTATGTACAGTACCATTTGATATCTTTAGGATATATATACCATTAGGAATACTTTTCATATCTAAATTATAAGTGTTACTAGTGGATTCTGCCATATCTTTACTTATCAATTTTTGTCCTTTTAAATCGTATAATTCAATCTTTGAAGTAAAATTGTTCTGAAAATGGAAATGCAATGTCAATATATCTTTTACAGGATTGGGATATGCTATTAAATATTTTTCATTAGCTTGCATAACAGTCGAATTATATCCTCCTTTTAGAAATTTGCTGTCTGTGTATAATCTGTATTCTCCTGCTTTTAAATTTATTTGCATATTTACATCAGTAATATTTAGACTATCTCCAGTAAAATAGTCAAACCAAGTTCCCGTATGCTGAAAGCGGGCTTTGATATTTCCCGGATTAACATCAAAATTTCCGATAATTGTTATATGTTTATTTTCTTGATTGAAATGAATATATTTTTTGTACGAATTGAGGCTGAAATTGAAATCGGTTGTATTGAAAATATCATTTTCCCTTTTCAAAGCAATCAATTCGCTCCAAAATTGATATAAATCATTCCTTGCTTTATCATCATAATAATCCCACCTTATTGGTTTAGGTGATAATCTGCAATTATCATTAATAGAACCGTCTTCACATCTGTTGATAGAATAGTCGTAACCAACTTCTCCAAATTCCCAGATCATTTTTGGTCCGGGAAGCAGAAAGAAAAATACACCTGTGAGTTCTTGTCGCTTTAATGCGGTTTCTAGTTTTTTTACGCTATAATTACCTGAAGATTTTCCCCATTTAAGATTTTTATACATCGTGCGCTCTTCATCATGGCTTTCCATATAACCTACTAAATGAGCTTTGCTCCAGCCCCTTTGTTTGTGAGTAACATATGACAAGTCTGAATGATAGCCCATACTTGCTTCATTGTATTCGTGATTCATATTACCCCAAAGCATCATACCGTAATTAGACAGTACTTTTTCTTCACTATTAGCAGCAAAATGTTCTAAAATCATATAGGCTGAAGTATCGATGCTCCATATAAAATCTGCATAATCTTCAAGGATCTTTATTCTGGATATGTCATATGCTGCCATTTGACCGTTGTCATTACTTTGCTTTTGGGTAAAGCCCTTACTTAGATCAAACCTGAAACCATCCACCTTATATTCATTCATCCAATGCTTCAAAACTTTTTTGACATAGTATTTTGTAGCTTTAGATTCGTGATTGAAATCGTATCCCACATTAAACGGGTGTCGTGCGACTTGATTTAACCAGGGATTATCAGCCGAAGGTCTGAATTTTGATTCATCCCAGTACAACTGTGCCAAAGGACATTGGCTAAATGCATGGTTGAAAACCACGTCCAAAATTATTGAAATGCCCCTTTTGTGTGCTTCTTGAACTAGATTTTTAAAAGCTAAAGGTGTACCGTAATATTTATCCAAAGCATAGTGAAATGAAGGATTGTAACCCCAACTATTGTTTCCTTCAAATTCATTTACCGGCATCAATTCAATGGCATTTACGCCGAGTCTTTCCAAATAATCAAAAGTATCGATTAATGAGTTATAACTATGGTCTTTTAAAAAATCTCTCATAAGTAATTCATAGATAATCAAATTCTCTTTTTTAGGCTTATTGGTATTATCATTTTCCCATTTAAAATCATCTTTACCGGTTGTAAATACGGAAACAATCCCTTCGGTTTTATCTGTAGGGTAGGGCTTAAGATTTGGGAAAATGTCTTGAGGTATATATTTATCATTCCAAGGATCAAGGACGATATTGCTATATGGGTCGCCTATTTTTATTCTGCCATCTACTAGATATTGGAAAGCGTAATCCTCATCCGGATTAAGTCCTGATAACTCAATCCACCATCTTTTACCATCTGGTGTATTATTCAATTGATAAGTTGTATTTATTTTCCAATCATTAAAATCTCCAATCAAAAAAACATTTTTTTTGCCCGGCGCATATAATGAAAAGAAAGCTGTACTATCATTTTTTATAGTAATACCATCTTCTTCATGGTGTGGAAGGTCAGCAATATTATTTGGTAAAGGTACGGTATAATGAAAATATTTGGTTTTTGATATTGAATCTGAATTGGCATTGATTTCAATATAATGCGTTCCTGTTTCAGAGGCTGTCAAATCATACACCAATTCTTGTCCTTGACTTGAATAGATAGACATATTATCCTTAAAAACTTCGAATGTGACATCTTGTGAAGCTGTTGCCTTTATCGGAATAATTGCATTTTTATCTACAATTAAATCCTTTTGAGTTGGAGAGTTTAGGGTGAAAATCAATCCTGTATTTTCAGGATAGACATCGATAAAAATATCTTTGCCCCCATCTGCTTTTCCTTCCTTGCTTCCGTTTGAATTACGAAAAACAAATGCCATTTTCTCGATGATTTCGCTATTTCCTACACTGTAAAATGATTTGATTGAAGGGCTTATTTTGTAAGTGTAAAGATTGTTTTCTCCGGAAACTTTTGTCATTTTCCAAGCAGGATTTGCTTGTCCCCAGGTCGTGACGACGTGTTTCCAGTCGCTATCACTTGAACTTTTATCGGTAATTACTCCTGTATGAAGATAAACATCACAATTACAATTGTTGAGTCCTTTAGTGCCTTTAGTAGCATCAAATGTGATTGTGACTTCGTCAGTTGCTTTTGGAAATGCAGGCATCACCGTCACAACTTGCGCTAAGACAAAGAAAGGTAGAAGTATAATGATTAGAAATTGCGATATCTTCATGGATTTAATCTTTTAGGATTAACTGAGTTAAATTTTTCTTTTAACTCAAAATTATTTTAATTAATATTCAAACTCAGGATATTAAAAAACCATTAAGAAATTAAAAAATAAATAAATATACCTTAACGTCTTAATGGTTTTATAATTAGAACCTGCCTTCATTAGTATCCTTTACTAGTATCCTTCATTTTGTATTAAATTTGGATTATTATTAATATCCTTAGCAGGAATAGGGAAAACTCTCCTGAAGTTTTCAACAGCTTGTCCTTCTTGTGCTCCTCCTTTCCATTGCCATAAATATTTATCAGTAGTAAATTGTCCAAATCTAATCAAATCTGTTCTTCTCTGTGCTTCCCACATAAATTCACGAGCTCTTTCATCCAATATTTCTTGAAGATTCAAAGTGTTTTCATCAAGATTTGCCAAGTTGCTATGATATGCTCTTGATCTAATTTTATTGAAATAATTTACAGCTTCTGCTTTTGTGCCACCGCTTGCTCCTCTCAATATAGCCTCGCTGGCCATTAAATATGCATCTGCAAGTCTGAATAAAGGGAAATCAGTATCAGGAAATTCGCTATTTGCCCCCTTTTCTCCAGTAGAAGTGATATTTTTGAATTTCAAAACAGCATAGCCTTGATTAAAATCAGTAATGTCATTTATATCTAATGATTGTCCTTTAGTACCAAAAATACCTCTTCTGTCATATGATGTTGATGCTATTTTGTAAATAAAATCTTCTTTTCTCAAGTCTAATAATATTTCGACAGGACCACTTTGAGTGATAGTTAAATGATTTCCATTTTCTTCCAAAATACCATCAGCATTGCCGTCGCTTAATGTGATTTGCTCGGAATTGTTGGCTTTAAAATATAACTCACCCTCTTTGAGATTAGCCGATACTTTTAGCAAATTCAAGTCTTCATCATATTCAAATGAGATATCCTCAGCTAAAGCAGAACCCGTAGCTACCCAATCTCTCTTTTCAATTTTATAAGTTTTATCATTGTTATTGAACTCTATATAATAAAAGCCCGCTTTTTCAATTACTAATGGATCTCCTCCGAATTCTAATTTTCCATCACCATCACTATCTCCATACGCCGGATTTAATGATGGATAAGGTGCAATTACAAAGCTAGAGTTATCTTCCTTGAAATATTGATATCCTTTGAATATTTTATCTTTATCAGAATCTGTTAATGCAAAATCAGTACTGATAGTATCACCCATATAACTTCCGGGGATATAAACCTGAGGATATGAAGTTCTAGGATGAAAGTCCACAATCACACCACCTATTTCTCCAAATTTCTCAACTATTTGTCTGGTAGTTCTTGTCCCTTGCCAACCATTTTTCACTCCTGACCCCTCAAGTGGATCTAGGTTTCCGCCAAGACCTGCTCTTATAATAAATGTTGTGCCCCCCCAAGTTTGTGTGTTTAGACCGTCAAAGGCAATTGGGAAAATTACTTCATCATTATGATCGTTATCAGCAAGGAATAAATGAGCAAATTCAGGTTCAAGACTGTACCCTCCATTAATAATTTTTTTGCTGTATGTAAGACATTCAGTATATTTATCTTCTCCAATATATTGTTTTGCATTTAGGTAAAGTTTTGCTAAAAGCATCCACACAGCTCCTTGGTCTGCTCTGGCGTATTCATTGGTTCTAACCGGAGCTATTTTATCTTCAATATCCAACAGTTCGGACTCGATATATTTAAAAAGATCTTTAGCCTCGATTCTTTTAGGATTAAAAGCACCTACAACATCTTTTTCTGTTATAAACGGAACATTTCTGAATTCGTCCAAAGCGTGCCAATAACTCAAAGCTCTCATAAACCTCGCTTCGTATTGATATTCTTTGATATCTTTTCTTAGAGCATCGGGAGTGCCTCTTCTATCCAATGCTTCGTCAGAAGTTTGTCTAAGAAACTCATTGCAAATACCTATTTGATAGAAAACTCTATTGTAAAAAGCATTGATGAATACATCTGCTGGAGTCCAATCCATATCGTGAAAATCTTTAATAGTGGCATCTGCCCAACCGACAACGGCTTCATCTGTTGTCAATTCCTGTTGATACCAATATTGTCTTAAGTATGAACTAAAACCTTCATCGATTCCTCCTAGATCACCTTGTCCTGCCGGTCCTTCCTGACCGGTTGTTGCCAATCCCGCATATATTTTAGCCAATACACTCCTATATGCTCCATCTTTTGCAAAAAACACTTCGGATGTTAAAATGTCCTCATCAATGGGGACTGTATCCAAATCTTTAAAACAACTATTTGCAGTTGTAAATATCAATCCTAACAATAATATTTTTGAAATTATATTCTTCATAACTTTAATTTATTTTTTATTAAAAATCTACATTTAAACCAAATACAATTGTTCTTGGCCTTGGATAGAGATTATTGTCAATTCCTCCGAATACTTCCGGATCGATTCCCTTGTATTTTGTTATCACAATTGCATTTTGTACAGTTGCATATACTCTAAAACTTCTACCTATCAATTTTCCGAAATTATATCCCAAAGTAATGTGATCCATTTTGAAAAAAGAAGCATCTTGTACATAGGTATCACTGTATGTCGCTTGGTCTTGCTCTTCAATATTATTGTCAATAGCAGCTCTATGTATATTGTTTAATACACCGAGATTGTCAAGCCTTTTTAAAAAACCAATATCTGTTTCTACATTATTGTAAACTTCATTTCCTATATGAGCTCTACCAGCAAAAGAGAGACTGAATTTTTTGTATATAAAATTATTTGTTAATCCTAAGATAATCCTAGGGCTAGAGGTTTCACGTCTGTATTTATCCAATTCATTTACCTGCCCATCATCGTTTCTATCGACAAATTCCCCAGGGATAAGCTTTCCGGAACTGTCATATTTTTGTTCGTAAACAAAAAAGGATTTTGGTTCATATCCGACAGTATGAATTTGGATAGTATTACCAACTCCGCCGGAGATTCCACCCACATGCTCTCCCAATGAACCCTCATCGGTATTCAATTTTGTTATTTCATTTCTATTAAAAGAAGTATTGAAACTAAAATCCCAGTTAAAATTTTGTGTTTTTATAGGAGTTGAATTGATTGAAAATTCCAGTCCCTTTGTAGTCATACTACCTATGTTTGTTGCAACTATATTAGTAAGATTTGATCCCACAGGTACTTGGACTTCATAATTAAGTAGATCTTTAGTGTCTTTTTTATATGCTTCAAGTGAACCACTTAATCTATTTTTTATAATAGATATATCAAGTCCAATATTATATGTCTCAGTTGTCTCCCATTTTATTTTACTGTCATATCCATTTGGACGAAATGTGGTTATAAATTCATCTCCGAATTGATACCTAGCAGTATTTGTACTTTTTTGGTATAAACCTTGATACAAATAATACCCTCCTATATCTTGCTGTCCTGTTACACCCCAACCTAATCTCAGTTTAAGGTTGTTGAAGTATTTGTTTTTGTTGTCGATAATTTTAAATGCTATACCAAGAGCCGGAAATAAACCTGCTCTGTTTTTTGGAGCAAAGCGTGATGTAAAATCCCTTCTTAGGGTAGCTGTCAAAAATGCAAAATCATTTAGATCGTAATTAACTCTTCCAAACAATGAAAGCATATACAATTCAGCTGCATCAAAGCTATTACTAACATTTCCTTCTGTTTTTCTGATATCAGATCTGTGGGATTCAGAATTTTGATAAAAATGTTGCCATGAATATCCCATCATAATATCAAAATCATTTCCAAATAGTTTTTCTTTATAATTTAAGTAAAACTCCAAAAGTTTATTCTTTAAGGTTTGTTTGTAATTATTGTCAACACCGCCTCCTGTATCTTCATTATATGAAAATGCAGCAGTAGTATCAATAAAAACAGTACCATTGCTATTGGAGTTATCCAGCCCTAGATTAAGATTTGCTCTAAGAGCAGTTAAAAAAGGAAATCTATAATCAATTGAAGCATTCAAAGCATATCTGGTCAAGTTTGAATTATCTTCTTTTTGATCTAATAATGCTAAAGGATTTGCAGGGGATAATCCGATTATACTTCCATTTTCATCAAGCCAAGCAAAATAGCCACCAAATTTTTCATTGTCAGAATGAATGGATTGTGTTGGATCAAATCCAACAGCTGAACCGATTGCGCCTTTGTCTGCAAAATGATTTTTAGATTTTGAAACCTTTAATCCTAGTTTAAGCTGCAATGTGTTATTAATAAATCCCGGAGTTAGATTGATACTTCCGGAGAGTCGGTTGAATTTATCTGTTTTTAAAACTCCATTGTTATTGGTATATCCCATAGAAGCTCTAAAGGGAATACTACCAAAACCTCCTGAAATACTTAAGTTGTGATCCTG
Source organism: Saprospiraceae bacterium (assembly GCA_027011385.1). Classification (GTDB taxonomy): domain Bacteria; phylum Bacteroidota; class Bacteroidia; order Chitinophagales; family Saprospiraceae; genus JADJGA01. The sequence continues at coordinate 8,802 of JALVAD010000248.1, forward strand.
CCCGTATGCATTTTGATAAATCTCTTTTTGCCAGTCAGTAGAAGCATCTCCCATCCAATCCCGTTGTTTTGCACCTTCTTCAAATCTGCTATTAACTAATGCACGAAATTCATCTGCTTTCAATACATCAACTTCTTTTGTTATTTTTCCAACAGAAAACTTTGCGCCATACCCCACCTTTAGTCCATCGCTCAATTTACCTTTTTTTGTCGTAATCAATATCACACCGGCTGAAGCTCTATTCCCGTATATCGCTGTTGCCGACGCATCTTTTAGGACAGTCATTGTTTCAATATCGGCAGGATTTATGAAATTCAAATTGTTTCTTCCTCCATTGATTCCCGTATTATCTAACGGAATACCATCGACCACGATTAAGGGAGCATTAGTCGCACTTAATGATGATTCTCCCCTTATCCTAATTGCAGAACCACCACCTGGACTACCATCAGTAGTAATACTTACACCTGGGATTTTTCCTGCCAACAATTGCTGGGGAGCAGTCACAGCTCCTTTGTTAAAGTCTTTTGCACTAACTGATTTTAATGAGCCTGTTACATCCTTTCTTTTGACTGTACCGTATCCGATTACTACTACCTCTTCAAGTAATTGCCCTTCTGACATTTCAACATTTATTACACCATTAGTGTTTATCTCTTTTTCAATAGGTTGATATCCTACAAATGTGAATTTCAATACATTGTATCCTTTTGGAACGGTAATTTTATAGCTGCCATCAAAATCAGTTATTCCACCTACCAAAGTATCTTTTACTACAACATAAACCCCTATCAAAGGTTCTTTAGTGTTTTTGTCCGTCACGATTCCAGTTACTATTTTCTGTGAAAAAAGGGATATCGGAATAAGAAACAAAATAAAATAAAATACTTTTAAATGATTAGTAAATCTCCGTTTCATAGTACTCTTTTGTTGTTTTTATTT
>JALVAD010000249.1 GCA_027011385.1 Saprospiraceae bacterium
CATTTCATATTTTCGCTTTTTTACAAGAAGTTTTGTTGATGTGTTTAATATAGCGTACCTACGGCACGCATTTTAGTTAGTATAGATTTTTTTACCCATGTTTTGTGCCTAACGGCACATTGCTGTAGTTTATAGAAGTAAAACGGATTAGTTTCATAAGTGGGGAGGTCTATGCAAATAGAAAAAATAACATTTAATGCAAAAAAATGAAATACGCCTTTGTATATAACTTTTATAAAACTTTTAATTAAAATGCTTAATTTTACAACTTATTTTGATTTATTTCCGTTAATCATATTGGTTTTTTGTGCATTTTGGAGATATCGGATTGCATCAATGAGTTTTTAAAAAAAAACTAATGGAATTATCATAGAAAGACTAAATTAATGACTAAATCTAAAAGCAAAAATATAATGATAAAAGGAATAATTATTGGAATTTTAGGTATTGCATCTTTTTTATTGAGTAATAATTATAATAAGTTTGATACTACTGAAAAAGAACAGGCTATTATTTATACCGTTCAAGCTATGGTTGATTATGTCCATTTTTCTCCCAAGAAAATAGATGATGACTTCTCAAAACAGTTTTATGCTGATTATATTAAAAATCTTGATGGAATGAAAAGGTTTTTGACTCAAGAGGATATTGATAAATTGAAGCAATATGAGACTAATCTGGATGATGAGATATTACACCAAAACCTTGAATTTTTTGATTTATCAAATACTTTAATCAATAATGCAATCGATAAAACGGAGAATTTTTATGAGGAATTATTGGATAAGCCTTTTGATTTTTCAGCTGATGATGAAGTCGAATTAGCCCCAGAGAAAAGAACTTGGGCACAAGATGATGCCGAACTGAAAGAGCAATGGAGAAAATTTTTCAAATACGATGTTTTGGTTAGAGTTATCAACAAGCTTGAGGAGCAAAAAAAACAGGCTAAAGATAGTACTGAAACCAAAGAGATAAAGACTTTTGCAGAACTTGAAAAGGAATCCAGAGAAAAAGTAAAAGAAAGATATAAGGATGTATTTAAGCGATTTGGAAAAATCGAGAGAGCTGATAGATTTGAAGTATATGTCAATTCTTTTGCCAATCTTTTTGATCCTCATACCGAATATTTTTCTCCAAAAGACAAAGAAGATTTTGATATCAGAATGGGAGGAAAATTGGAAGGAATCGGGGCGAGACTTCAAACAGACGGTGATTTCACTAAAATAATCAATATTATCCCCGGGGGGCCTGCATGGAAAGGAAAAGAGTTGGAAGAAAATGATTTGATATTAAAAGTGGCACAAGAAAACTCAGATGAGTATGTAGACTTGACAGGAATGCGAATCGATAAAGTAGTGACATATATAAGGGGTAAAAAAGGGACAAAAGTAAAACTGGAAGTAAAAAAACCTGACGGTACAATTAAAGTGATTGAGATAACACGTGATGAAGTTATCATTGAAGAAGGAAAAGCTAAATCGGCTATAGTGGGCTATAAAATCAATGATAAAGATAATGAGATAGCTTCCTTAAATGGCAATCCTCCTGTTTCTACCGATAGTATGACTGTTATTGACAATATAGGGTTTATCAGGCTTCCAAGCTTTTACTCTGATTTTAAATCAAGAGATGGGGAGAACTGCTCTAAGGATATAAAAAAGGAGCTCTCAAAACTAAAAGATAAACATGTAAAAGGTATAATTTTGGATCTTAGATCAAATGGAGGTGGTTCTCTACGAGACGTGATTACTATGGGAGGTTTTTTTATTAAGGATGGTCCAATTGTCCAAGTTAAACCTGGAAAAGAAGAACCTTATGTTCATTCTGACAATGATCGTAGTGTTGAATACGATGGGCCACTTGTAATATTGGTAAATGAGATGAGTGCTTCAGCATCTGAGATATTGGCAGCTGCGATGCAGGATTACAAAAGAGCAGTTATCGTAGGAAGTAAAGCTACTTTTGGTAAAGGTACTGTTCAAAGATTTTTTGACCTTGATAATATTAGAAGGATATCTGACGATATAAAGCCCCTTGGAAATCTCAAAGTGACAACACAAAAATTCTACAGAATCAATGGAGGATCTACTCAACTAAAAGGAGTTGAATCTGATATTGTTTTACCGGATAGATACCAATATATGGATGTTGGAGAAAGAGATTATGATCATGCACTACCTTGGGACAAGATACCTTCTCTTGATTATAGCCAAAATGTTTTCAGACTTAATCATTTGGATGAAATAGTAAATAGAAGCCAAGAAAGAATAGAAAAAGATTCCGCTTTTATTTATATCAATGAAAACGCAAGGAAAATAAAAGAATATTCTGATAAAACATTAGTTCCAATCAATATCGATAAATACAATCAATGGAAGGAAACAAGAAAGAAAGAAGACGAGCACTTTAAAGGAAAACTCAATACTGTAATTCCGGGTATTTCTGTGAAAAATCTGGAAGTTGATTTACTACATATTCAAATGGACTCTTCAAGGATAGGCAGAAATGAAAATTGGTTGAAAAATATTAAAAAAGATCAAAATGTAAAAGAAGCCATTTTAGTTATAAAAGATATTCTAGAGTTAGAAAAAAAATAAAAAATTAATATTCATGATACAAAGAATTCAAACCGTATTTTTATTTTTAGCAGCATTAGCATTTATAGCACTTTTCCAATTTCCATTTGCCGTAAGCGATGTTGCAAGCAAAGGGTTTTTGCAAGACAAGGTTTTTAATATATTTGATAATCCTATATTGATCGCATTAGCCGGTTTAGGTGGATTAATCGCATTGATAGCAATATTTTTATTCAAGAACAGACCCTTGCAAGTACGTTTGACTTACTTGACTATAATTACAGGCATTTTGTTGATTGTAGCCGCAGTCGTTTTATTTTTGAATGAAAGCAATTCGCAGCAAATAATAGACAAGGGTCAAATATCCGATTCAATTGGATTGTATATGCCTGTTTTAGGATTGATCTTTGGGTTTTTAGCAGCAAGATTCATTAAAAAAGACGAAAAGGTAGTACGATCTGCTGATAGATTGAGATAGATTATTTTTGAATATATTGGAGTATTTTGCCTCTATGTTGTCTTGAGATAGGAATAGATTTTTTATTTGAAAGCACTATTTCACCTCCGTTGTGTTTAATATATTTTCTGATAAAACGAACATTTACAAAATAAGATTGATGAATGCGGATAAATCCAAACCCATCTAATAGATTTGCAAAATGTTTCAAAGTCTTTGAAACATAAATCTTTTTGTCATCAACTAAGAAAATATTACAATAATTACCATCTGATTTTAGATACATTATTTCATCTACAGGAACAAATTCTATACCATCTAAGCTTGGCACTGCTAATGTGGGATATGCACTTGTGCTAATCTTTAGGTTGTGAAGTATGACTGATAATTTACAATCAATTTCATCTTTCGCTTTTTTTTCCTTTATAGTATTGATGGTACTAACCAACCTTTTTCTATCAACTGGTTTTACTAGATAATCTGCAGCACTAAACTCAAATGCTTTTAGGGCAAATTGGTCATAAGCCGTAACAAATACAACCGAAAAATTGATAAGGTCTATGGATTCAAGCAATTGAAAACCATTTAGCCCCGGCATCTCTATATCAAGAAATACAATGTCGGGCTTTAGTTTTTCTATAAGTGATTTTGCTTTGGAGGAATCACTACATGTAGCAATTATTTCAACATCTTCAGTATAAGTTTTTATATCTTCAGCCAAGGCTTCAATCGCCATTTTTTCGTCATCGATTATTATTGATTTGAGCATAGTTACATGTTTTATTAAAGTTATTATCCTTCAGGAATAAGTGCCTAATAGTATATCTTGACTACGATTCTAGTTCCTTTTGCAATATTATTATATATTTTATCTATTATTTCAATATCGATATCATAGGCATAAAGTTTTTTTGATAGCATGCTTCTTTTTTTACTGATCTTAAAGCCTTTTGACTTATTTCCTGTTATTTTATTCTCTGAAATTTCTTTGGCTTTCTTTCTGCCTATACCATCATCATCAATATCGATTTGTATATAATCGCTATAATCTTTTATTGTTAAGTTTAGGGATCCTTTATCCTTTTTATTCATTATTCCATGCCAGAGCGAATTTTCGAGAAACGGTTGAAGGATAAGCGGAGGTATTTGTATTTCAGACAAATCAATGTTTTTATCAATATTGATATAATAATCAAATTTGTTGCCAAATCTCAATTTTTCAATTTCCAGATATCTTTTTAAAAAGTCTATTTCATTTTCTAAACTTATTAATTTCTTGTCTGAGTTTGATAGAATTTGGCGTATCATCAAAGAAAAATGCATTAAGTACTCAATGGCATTCTCTGAATCCCTCTTTTGGATTAATCTTTTTATCGAATTCAAACTATTAAAGATGAAATGGGGGTTCATCTGTGCTCGCAAGACATTCAATTCCATTTCTACCATCTCCTGTTCGTGTTTACTTCTCAAGCTGATTTGATTTACTCTAAATCTATTGAATAAATAGATAAGGACAATCCCTATAATTGCAATGAGTGAAAGAAACCACCATCTTTTCCACCATGGTGCTGTGATATTGAAATTCAATAATTTCTTTTCAATTATATTATCAAAGGCAGTAGCTTTTACCAGTAGAGTGAAATTACCCGGGCTCAGATTACTTAAAGTCATTGAACCCGAACTACCAATATCAATCCAGTGCTCCCGGTCATCATCTAAGCTATAACTGTATTCGATATCGTCATGGTAGCCATAGTATATAGGGGTCCATTTGACATAAATCGAATTCTGATTGTGCTTTAATTCTAAATTGGATTTGACCGGATATTCAACCCTAAAATTAGGTATGAGCAATTCCTTTATATAGATATCGTGAATATACTCATTGTTAGTTTTTAAATCAATGCTAAAGTAGCTGTTTCTTGTATATCCATACAATTTATTGGCATGATAGCTGAATCCGGAAGCCGAATGAAGATTATTCCTATCATTTATTTTCAAAACCTTTTTATCAGTTTTGAAATTGTATCCCACAATGCCAGAAAGATTGTTCATATAGAGCACATCGTTTGCTCTTGTGATTTGATATAACTCTTGCGATTTGTATGGATTATCAAAGGAATCGTCTATTACAAATTTGTTATCTTTAAAATTATATTTGAATAAGCCTTTTTTGGATGCTACAAAACAAAGACTATCAATTATTATAAATTCACTTATCACCTGAGTCGATTCATTTAGTATAAGATTGAATTTTTTATTGCTTTCAAGTCGATATATTTGATGGTCTTTTATGTAATAGATGGTATCATCAAAAATATAAAAATAATTAAAATATACTTTGGCGCCTATCAATGTTGTAGGTGTTTTGAATGTTTTATCTAATCTTCCGTTGTGGTTATAGACAACAATTTGTTTTTTATTCCACAAGTATATATAGTTTTTAGTGCTAAAAACAGTTGAAAATCGATGATTTGGTAAGTCAATTAATTTTATTGGAGTGTCGTTATTATTATTTGCCAATATATATAGCCCTTGTTTTCCTAAAATTAAAAAACCATGGGTGACAGAATCGATAGCAATATCATTAATAGAGCCAATTTGTTTTATGCTTATGGTCACCATTTTGTTTTCAGAGTGGCTAAAAGCTTCAATAGCTATTTTCCCCTCTGTGGTATATGACAAAAAAGAATTGTTATACGGATTGTATTTAGATGTTATATTGTCATATTTTTTATTGGCATCACTAGGATAAAATCTTATATTTTTGTACTTCAATTTGGTCAGACCATGTGCAGATGCCACCCATATATTATGATCTCTGTCTTTAACCAGTTTGAATGATTTCTTCTTTACATCTATATCATCTAGATAATTCACTGATTTGATAATAGTATCATAAGTAAATAGTGCTCCATTAAAATTTGTACATAGTATTTTAGTCGAATCGACAAATATCATATCTCTTACGATACTGAATGGTTTGTTTTGTATAATAATATCTGAATCTGTTTTTAGAAATACTGTCTTTTGTTTTTTAGTATCAAATCTTAATAAACCCGATCCGTAAGTTCCAAGCAAGAACACATCGGGTGATATTTGAAGTATTGAAAAAATTTCTTTTTTAATTTTAGGCGTTATTGTTTCAATTTGCCAAGTTTTCAAATATTTTCGATCTTTTGTGTCAAATTTATACAAGCGAGACCTGCCACCAAGCCATAGGATATTGTCATTATATTTATCTCTTACAATGGCTCTTATTGCTTTATCCGAGTGATGGCGATCCCTGTAAGGTTGGTCCGGAATCGGGTCGTAATAAGAAAACTCTCCGTTTTCTTTATTGAAGGAATATAGGCCGGCATAACACGATATCCACAAAGTTCCATTGACCTCGATAATTTCTGTCAGCTCGGGATAAGGGTGACCATGTGTGTTTGTGCTGTCAATATCGAAAAACCTAAAAGTCTCACTTTGGGGATTGTACATATATAGACCCTCAAAACTGCCAATCCACAACAGGCTGTCTTCGGTTTGATAAATGGGTGATTGTTCATTGATATTGAGAACGCGATTACTTCTGTAATCATAATTGATAATAGTAGAAGTGTGTCCGTCAAACTTTGTTAATCCCCCTTGTGATGTTGACCAAATAAACCCGTTGAAATCCTGTAAAATATACCCATGATGACCTTGTGCAATTCCATCTTTTGCTGTATAATATGTTGGATCGAATTCTTGAGAATATAGATTTAAACTATCTGTAGATAAGTAATACGATACCAGTAAAAAAAAAATATTGAATAACCTTTTCTTCAAGTGCGTTTAATTTGTAATCACAAATATACGAAATACAGTCAATTATTTTATACATCAATGTATAATCATAGCATTTCGATTATTATTTGGTTAAAATACAATAATAACGTCTGTTTGTTGCTTCTGTTTTTACAAGTATAATAAGTTTTTTCACAAAAACACAGAAAATCACAAAATCATTCCGAATACTAATTTAGATGGTTCAAATATGAATTGTGTCTAGAATGTTATATTAAATTCGTTTAGCTTTGCAGTATATTTTTAGGATAAAAAGATTTATTTAAATACAAAAATTTAGATATATGACAAAATATATTATGGTATTCGTTTTATCGATTAGTGCATATATGATAACTGCACAATGTAATATAACGAACCAAACACTATCTCTTGAAAATATTGATACAGAGTGCTCAGGAAATAAAATAAATGGAAGTATCAAAAATACTATCATAATAACCGGAAGTTGTGGAAAATTGAAATTCACTCCTCCTTTAGTCGATGTGTATCATAAGACTTCTGCGCAAACACTTGAAAAACAAATTAAGCTATTAATATCACCAAATCCTTTTGTTCAGGGTATTTCGATAAACCTTAAATCATCAAATGAATATTATGATATCGTAGTAGTTAATTTGTTCGGACAAACTGTATTTAAGAAATCCAATCTTATGCCTAACAAGGATATAAGATTGGATTTGTCAACTATAGCACCCGGATCTTATTTTGTTTTAATCAAAAAAGACAATAAATTACTAATCACAAAAAAACTCATAAAGCTTAATTCATAAAACTTAAAAATTATTCTGAGTGGCAAAGAGATTAAACCTTTCCCATGTAGTACTTTGGGGTGGGGTGGGTACAGAATTTTTTTTGCATCATTTTATTAAAAAATTTAACACATGAAAAAATTTATCATATTTCTAATCGTACTTTTTAGCATTTCAGTATTAAATGCTCAATCCGGATTTACTTTTCAATCGGTAATAAGGGATAGTGATGGAGTACCCCAAACAAATGTAAGTGTTTATCTGCAATTTAGTATTCACGAAGGTAGTGAAACAGGTAATATTGTGTACCAAGAAAGACAGACTCCTACGACAGATGACTATGGGTATATTTCTGTCTCTATTGGTCAAGGGCAGGTGGTAAGTGGTGATTATAGTACCATAGATTGGTCGTCAGGCTTGATGTTCTTATCCATAGATTGCAGTGATAACGAGGGTGGACAATTTAGCGAGATATCTACTTCTTTAATCAATAGTGCACCTTTTGTCGGACCCAAAGGTGATAAAGGTGATCTTGGAGATCAAGGACCAAAGGGAGATCCCGGTCCACAGGGGCCAAAAGGAAATGATGGTACAGGAGTGAAGATTATAGGCTCTGTCCCTGATGCCGGTAGTTTGCCGATACCCTACAATGGCTCTATTGGAGATATGTATATTTCTCAGGATACCGGAACTGGTTATGTTTGGGATGGAAATAACTGGACTAATGTTGGTCAAATCAAAGGGCCTAAAGGAGATAGTGGGCAGAAAGGAGATAAGGGAGACAAAGGAGATCAAGGCGCACAAGGGTTGCAAGGAGACAAAGGAGATAAAGGAGATCAAGGACCACGAGGGCCTGCTGGAATATATACTGCCGGTTCCGGGATAAGCATATCCGGAAATACAATATCTGCTAGTGATAACAGTGATACAAATGAGATACAGACCCTACAATTTACCGGTACTAGTTTGACATTGAGCAATGGGGGGGGACGATAGATTTGGGGAGTTTGTCCCTTTCCCTACCTTATTATAATGAAGGTAACCAAGAAGGAGCATTGTTTCATATTCATAATGGGCATGATAAAAAGCAATATGGGTTGGCAGGTACCATTGGAAATTCCAATGCAATTCCAGAAGGAGCAGGAGCCGGAGTTATTGGGATAGGATATCGAGGAGTTTATGGAATATCTAATAGTGATTTTGGTGCTGGTGTTGTAGGAGAATCTTCATCTGATGAAGGATATGGTATTCATGGTCGAACGGATGGAGATGGTATAGGAGGATATTTTGAAACTAGTACTACAGGTAGAGCAGCTTTGGCAACAGGTGAAGGCAATGTGGGAATAGGTATAAAAACACCTCATTCAAAATTGGAAATTAGTGATGATACGAAGACACGAATGACCTTGAATGGAGAAGAAAGTGGAGGGATGTCTAGTTTGGGTTTTAAGCAATTCCAAGGCGTTGATAGTTATCAAGGGTGGCTGTGGGAGTCCGATATAAGTGACTTGAGTAATCCCAAGTTAAGCCTTTTTGACTATGATTATAACATTGGAACCCCAAACAATGAAAATAAGAAAGAAGTATATAAAATAGAACGTGGGTTATCAATGTTTGGAGATGAATTCTATACCCATAAGTTTTCAGGTATTGTAGAGATAAACGGAGGTAGTGATGAGTATACATCGCTATCCATGATTCCAGAGGTAGTAGACAGTGTACAGAAAAGATTTGAATATTATGCCTATCATTCAACTGACGAAGACAGAACGGTATTGTCTTTGGATTTTTTAAATGTGGATACTAAGGCAGGAGCTTCTATGTATACCATTCCTCAAAACATGTATAAGGCGACCCATTATTCAGGTGGCGGTCAAAGGCATGATTTTGGTGATGCTATATATATTAGAGAAAACAGTTATGGATCATCTAGTTTGAACTTACTCGTTCCGGCTGTAAATGCAGATCATTATATTTATCATTCTGCTAGTAAAATAGATGATAATATCACTTATGATTTTGGAGAAACTATTATAGGAACTGCTGGTGGTGCAGCTAGTACTAATCCATTATATACTGCTACATCTAATCCCGGAGTGTCGCCTTCAGGACTAGGTGGTTCGCATTGGTTCTATGGTCATATACAGACGAATGGATTTTCCATTACTCCAGCACCATTTTCACTTACCCACGAATGGGATTCAAAAATATATATCAACTCTCCAGGTACTGATAACCAATCTGCAATACATATTGATGCCGATCATACTACGATTCCTGCTATGGAAGTCCACAATATCGACGGTGGAGCCGCTATTTCTACCAGTGGACCTATCCATATCAATCTGGATGGTGCAACAACGAAAAAGCATCAATTTATCATGCAGCAAAAACCGGGAGGACAGGCTTATGGTATGTTGTTGCAGAACGGGGACAGCCCATATAATAATTGGGAAATATCCGTAGCTCCGGCTAATAATGGAGAAATGAGATTGTATTTTAATGGTATAAACAGAGGTGTGTTCAATTCTACCAGTGGTAATTATAGTTCCGTATCAGATGAACGACTAAAGACCAACATCGCCTCATTATCTAGCGTCTTACCATCACTACTAAGATTGTCTCCCAAAATCTATAATTACAGATCCAATCTATCTCAGTCATTCAATGGTTTTCTAGCGCAGGATATACAGTCTTTATTCCCGGAATTAGTGACAGAAGTGCAATCACGTGAAGGTGGAGAATCAACTTTGATGGTAGATTATTCACAATTGACTGTATTGGCTATTAAGGCTATTCAAGAACAACAAGCTATCATTGATTACTGTTCAGATAAAATATCTCAACTACAACAGGAAAACTCAGAAATAAAGCAGGAAACAAAAGCCCTGAAACATCAAGTGGAACAACTTGTAAAAGAATTTAATAATCTAAGAAAAAAACAGTAAGTGCTCTTCAATAACAAAAAATTTTAAAAAACATGAAAAATATTTTAATACTATTGATTTTGGGTTACGTATATCAATTATCTGCCCAACAAGTAGAAGTACAAGGAGAGCTAAAAGTCACTCAGATGAGCCCAAATGACTCACAAGAAAATCTTGTTATTCATAATACTGATGGTACATTGGGTACAAGGTCAGTTGCCTCATTGCCACCACCGCCACCACCCATTGATACAACACGTAACCTTGCATCGGATTTTGAATTGGCGAAGCAGTTGTGTAATTGCCCCAATCTGCCACCTTTTATGATACAGAAATTGCTGGAAAGTGGATATACGGAAGGTGATTTAGCTGGGGCTGGAGTTTCGGAACAGGATATAATAGATGCAAAGAGGTTCGGTTCTTTTTTGGATTCGAGAGATAATAAATTTTATAAAACAGTCAGCATTGGCACACAGACGTGGATGGCGGAGAATCTTGATTTTGGAACAAGGATTGATGGAAGTGGTGATCAAACGGATAATAGTATTGTCGAAAAATATTGCTATGGAGACGATCCTGCCAACTGTACCACATACGGAGGTCTCTATCAGTGGGATGAAATGATGCAATATGTAACTACCGCAGGCACACAAGGGGTATGTCCCACCGGATGGCACTTACCCACGGATGATGATTGGAAGACCTTAGAGATGCAGCTGGGTATGACACAGGCACAGGCAGATGGTACGGGATATAGAGGTATCGACCAAGGGAGTCAGTTAGCAGATAATGAGCCACTCTGGTATGATGGAGCTCTTGACCAAAATGGAGCTTTTGGCAGCAGTGGTTTCGCAGCTCTGCCTTCGGGTCTCCGCTATACCAATGGGACGTTCGGCAATCAATCCTTCAGCGTTTACTTATGGTCGTCTAGTGAGTCAGGTGGGGATGCTTGGCATCGCTACTTGTACTACAACAAGCTTAAGGTCTACCGCTACGTTGGCCTTAAGTCCCAAGGCTTCTCTGTCCGTTGTGTGCAGGACTAACCATTTGGATATTTTTTAATATTTCCGATAGCTGTCCTGCAAAGCAGGTATCGGTATTAGTTGGGCATATAATCGCTGTTTAATACCAATTTAACTCTAAAATGAAGCATATATTACATTTTAATTTCCCAATATTTTTGTTAAAAATACTCGCTATAGCTAAGCTATTCCTGTGTTTTTTAACTCAATCTTGAAAAATTAATTCTATAATATTATACGACATCTTAAAGTTAATTTTGTATAACTCCTTCGGAGTTGCAATTCTTTTTGTTTGGCTAGCAACGATTTCACTGGGGGCTATTCACAATTATCTCTTATGGGGGAAACCACTCACATATCCCTCTTGGCTCACTAATCGAGTTTTATATCTTCTCCAACCATTCTATTCCGTAGTCAGAACATTGATTCAGTGTCTCTTTGATATCATCCAAAGTTGTCCTTGGGTTAATTAGGCACATTCTCAGTACAATCTGTCCATGGAGGACAGTTGTGACAAGGAGTGCTTGTCTATTTTTCATGATTTCGCCGGAGATATATTGATTGACGGTATCTAATTGTTTTTCGGTAAGTGACTGGCTAATGGGGTTGTACCTGAAATTTATTACTGCTAGAGAGGCGGATGTAATCACTTCCCAATTCGGACTTTTGCGGATGATAGCCTCTGTTTTTTCAGTGAGGGTCAGATTATAATCTATTGCTTCCCTGAAAGCATTCAAACCAAATGTCTTAATACTCATATAGAATTTAAGGGCTCTAAATCTTCTCGTAAGTTGAATTCCATGGTCATAAAAGTTAATTTCAGATTTATTGCCTTCTACGTCTCTAAGATATTCAGGTTTTTCAGTAAATGTACCTCTAAGATTCTTATTATTTCTCACCAAGAGGCATCCCATTTCATATGGTTGAAAAAACCATTTGTGCGGATCCACTGTGATAGAATCTGCTTTGGATATACCCTTTAGTATTTTTTTACCGTTTTTAGAAAGAATAGCTGCTCCACCGTATGCTGCATCGATATGAAACCATAGTTTTTCTTCTTTGCAGATTTTTGCTAAGGCATCTAAGGGGTCTATAGCTCCTGTATTTGTAGTCCCTGCAGTTCCAATAACACAAAAAGGTTTAAGACCGAGAAGTTTATCCTTTGCTATGGCACTTTTTAATTTGTTAATTGCCATTTCAAATTCCATATTAGTCGGTATGATACGAATCTGTTCTTTTTTCAATCCAATGACTCTAATTGCTTTGATATTGGATGAATGTGTTTGATCCGAAAGGTAGATGACTGCTTTTGAAAAATCAGAACCACATATAATATTTCGAGCGGTAACCAATGCTGTGAGATTGGCCATAGATCCTCCACTGGTGAATATTCCTCCTCCACTTTTAGTTGGCAACCCAAATATCTTCAACAACCAGTTTATGGTGAGGATTTCTAATTCAGCAGCAGCAGGAGATCCGGCCCAGCCTCCTGAAAATGTATTAAAACCCGTTGCCAATGTATCAGCCATAGCGCTTATGAAATTGCTGGGACCCGGAACAAAAGAATATGCCTTTGGATGGGATACGATGGTGGATTTGGTCATAACTTCCTTTAGTACAAAGTCCAATACTTCTTTGGCATTAGCCGGATGTTCGGGAGCTTCCTCCAAAAACATTTTATCCATATCAACTCTGGTTGCCATTGCCACCGGAGGTTTTTTATCTTGGATGAGAAAATGTTCGATTACAGCATCAAGTATTTGGCTACCATATTCGAACATATCTTGCTTGCTTAGAGTTAATGTATTTCTATTGTTATCCATATTTTTAAGATTATAATCTTTTTCCGCGGCGCAAATATAACTACTTTTAATGATAATAGATTAGTGCTCTGCGCAAAAAATAACTATACATATATACTTGTTCTTTTTTATTTATATTTCGTTGAAAAACCTCGCAAATAGCTACGGCTATTCACGAGAACCTTCGCCTTGTCTAAATAAAAAATTACTGCGTCTAATATTCGCACTTATTTCTTGCGCAGAGCACTACTTTGCAAGAGCTCAAAATTTGATATGGTTTTGCTGACTCAAATGGCTCAAGATTAATGAGAATGTTTTTCGCCAAGGTGTCAAAGACACTTTGGCTCAGGTTTGGTGAGTATGTTTTGCTAAAATGTGGAATCCTTTGAGTTGATTCCGTTGTGCAATAGGACTGACCTCTCTACGATGTATCACGTGATACGAACAAAAGAGAGATAACTCCGAATGGAGTTGAATATAAAATATTAGATGTTTAGATGCATTATCAATCTAAAAAATAGCCGTTTTTTCAAAAAAACAGTAGAAAAATTATATATTTGTTTATAGATTTTGTGATAGTTATGGAGATTAGCTTTCACTAATTATAAATAATCCAAACTAATATAAAAAGTAATGAAACGAACATGAATTTTTTTAATCATAAAATACACACAAGGTTATGATTAAAATAAATTCATGAGAGTTCCTGAAATCAAAGATTCACAAACCAAATAAAAAAAAATAAATTTCGTGAGTAATGTAAGCAAAAATAAATGGAGGAGGTGTCAAGATTTTGGTAAAATCATTATCCGGAGATATCATTTTGAGGGAAGATAAATGAGGTGGTTTAATACTTCATTGATCACAGGATTGGTGGTCTTGCAGTTGGCGACTCTTATAGTGCAGTTGTGCCATAAAAATTAATAACGGTTTTCTCTTTCTCCTTATTTCTCTAAGGCATATTTCAAAACTTCTTTCATTTTTTTAACAAAAATAAACTCAACGCCTTTGATATATTCAGGCTTTATTTTCTTTACGTCTTTTTTATTCTTTTTGCTAATTATTATTGTTTTAATACCATGTCTTTTGGCAGCTAGTACTTTTTCTTTTATTCCACCTACAGGTAAGACCTCTCCCCTCAAGGTGATTTCTCCTGTCATCGCCAAATGAGATTTTACTTTTCTATTAGTAAAAGCAGAAGTGATTGCTGTCAACATAGTAATTCCTGCACTAGGACCATCTTTTGGTATCGCTCCTTCAGGAACATGAATATGTATATCTTTTTTATCAAACTCATCTTCTTGAATATTCAGTTCTGCACTATGCGATTTAATAAAACTCAATGCGGTAATTGCAGACTCTTTCATCACATTTCCAAGATTACCGGTAAGGGTTAATTTACCTTTTCCTTTACTAAGACTGGTTTCAATAAATAATATATCTCCTCCAACTATTGTCCATGCAAGACCAATAGCAACCCCCGGAATAGTTATTTTTGTCAATTTTTCTCCGGGTAATTTCGAAATACCTAAAATTTCTTTTATTTCTTTTGCCCCGAGATTTGGGTTATATTCTTCGTTCATAGCCACTTTTTTAGCTATGTTTCGCATTACTTTTCCAATTTCCCTATTGAGATTTCTGACACCCGATTCTCTAGTATATTTTTCAATGATCTCTCGTATTGCAGATTTATTGAATGAAATTTGCTCTTTTTTCAACCCGTGCGCTTTAAGTTGTTGTGGGATAAGGTGTCTTTTAGCAATTTCAATTTTCTCTTCAGTAGAATAACCACTAAGATGAATTATCTCCATTCTGTCTAAAAGTGCAGGTTGAATGCTGTTTAGACTATTTGCAGTGGCGATAAATAGCACTTTTGACAAATCGTAGTCAATTTCTAAATAATTATCGTGAAACGTGGTGTTTTGTTCGGGATCTAATACTTCCAGTAAAGCAGAAGACGGATCCCCTCTAAAAGAATTGCCCACTTTATCAATTTCATCCAGGATAAATACCGGATTAGAAGTATTCACTTTTTTTATAGACTGAATGATTCTACCTGGTAAGGCACCGATATATGTTTTTCTATGTCCCCTGATCTCACTTTCATCGTGTAAACCACCTAAAGACATTCTTATAAACTTTCGATTAAGAGCTCTAGATATAGACTTTCCAAGTGAAGTTTTACCTACCCCGGGAGGACCTACTAAACATAAAATAGGAGCTTTCATATCTCCTTTGATTTTTAATACTGCCAGATGCTCCAATATCCTTTCTTTTACATCATCTAAACCATAGTGATCTTCATCCAGAATTTTTTTCACTTTCCTTAAGTCAAAATTATCTTTTGTAAATTTATTCCAAGGCAAATCCAAGAGCAATTCCAAATAATTCAATGTAACAGAGTAATCAGGCATATGAGAATTCATACGCTTCAATCTGTTCAATTCTTTTTTGAATTTATTCTCTACAAATTTAGGCCATTTTTTCTTTTTAGCTTTAGATTCAAATTTTTCGAACTCTTCTTTTTGAGGATTATCACCCAGTTCTTCTTGAATTTTTTGAAGCTGCTGATTTAGAAAATATTCTTTTTGATTTTTTTCTATATCTTTTCTCACTTGAGATTCAATATTTCCCTTTACTTCAAGCATTTTTAGCTCATTGTTAATCATTTCAAGAATCCTAAGAGCACGTGCTTTTACATCATTAATTTCAAGTATTTGTTGTTTTTCTGAGATTGGAATATTGAGATTTGAGGCAAGAAAATTTAGTAAAAAAATATTGCTTTTTACATTTTCAAGCATTATTATTGCTTCATTAGGTATTTGAGGAGACATTTCAACAATCTTTCTGGCCTTTTCTTTAATTGAAGAAATCAACGCATCAAATTCAATATCTTTAGAAGGTATGGTATCAAGTATTATTTCAACTTTTCCTTTCAAAAACGGTTCAACAGATGTTAGTTCCTTTAGTTTAAATCTATACTTTCCCTGAATAATTGCAGTATAAGTTCCATCCGGCATTTTTAGGTTTTTAACTATTCTGGCTACAGTTCCCGTATGAAATAAATCTTCTGATTTTGGATCTTCTTGATCTTTATCTTCTTGTGTTAAAATTGCAATCCATCCATCATTTTTTTCAGCACTATCTATTGCAAGGATAGATTTTTTCCTGCCAATTGTAATAGGAATTACCATTCCCGGATACAAAATAGAATTAGTTAATGCCAATATAGGTAACTCATCAGGTATGTTTTTATCTTGAATATTATTTATTTCATCATCCGTTATACCTAATACGGAAGATAAATCAACTTCACTTATTATATTTTGAAACATTATGTCTTTCTTCATTAGAATTCTTTTTTTATTTTATGGTGAACTTTTGAAAAAATACTTATATAGCTCACAACAATATCCTTAAATATCCTTAGATATTCTTACCATTTATTATTGTCAATTTTCATACCATTGTGTAATATCTAAACTTTTATGCCAATAAGACAGAGTTTTCCAAATATTAGTGCCAAAAACTACAATAAAAATCTTTTTTATAAAAAAAACAAAAAAGTTTTGGATTAGTAATTATTTATTTATTACCTTTGCGACCGCTAAATAACGAAAGTGTTATTGTAAGGAATATATTGGTCCGGTAGTTCAGCTGGTTAGAATGCCTGCCTGTCACGCAGGAGGTCGCGGGTTCGAGTCCCGTCCGGACCGCTTTTAAAGCCCTAGAATCGGAGATTTTAGGGCTTTTTTTATATTAAGTAATGGCTGTACAATATTTTGTCTATATCATTTATGCTGTAATGTATGATAAATACTATAAGGGCTTTAGTACTCATCCCTTTAAGAGATTAGATGAGCACAATGACGTCTCTTCTCGTTACACATCCAATTTTATCCCTTGGAAATTGGTATATCTTGATCTCTTTTTAATAAAGAAAACAAATACAGTTTTTCTTAGAACACAAATTTAATTGTTATAGGAATGTCTGCCTGTCATCCCCAATGCCTGAGTTTGAAAACCTTGGTCTCATTTACCCTAACCTGAGTCAAAACGTCTCCGACCTCTTGACCTAACCTCTATCACCAAACCCAAACCATCCTCCAACCTTTTTTAGGCTCATGTTACATATCATCTTAAAAACAAAAAAGAGCTTTCCAATCTTGAAAAGCTCCTTTATTTTAAATCCTGAATAAAATGGTTTGTTTTTATTTACAACTCAATTTTATCTTTTATTTGGATCGATAGCAATACCGTATGCTTCTATTCCTTCAATTAGATATTCTACATCGCCTGTACCATCTAATTTATATTTTTTGATACCATTTTTTTGCAATGGATTTGCTTCTATATCAGCATCCACAGGTCCTCTGTAAGCCCAATAAACGTATCCGGTTTCATAATCCATGGCGATACCTGTAATTGCTACTTGCTCATTACCGCCTCCTTCAGAATCGAATGGAGAATCATCAATTAAAGTTACTTCACTTCCATCAAGATTACATACATAAAATCCCGGATTTACTTTATTTGAAGAGAAATAAATCTTCTGATTTACTCCATCAATCACAAATGATCTAACGGTATATTCAAACAAAATAGCTGATTCACCCGGATCACTTGGTAATTTATCGGTTACTCCGATATCATTATCACTAAAAATATACAATCCTTTATGATTTGAATTTTTTGCCCAGTAATACAAACCTTTGTACTTTGTAAATGTACCATTCAATGCACCCCATCCATAAGATGGTCCACCGTCAATTTCATTTCTATATGCACTATAATATGCCAATTCATTATTCTTAACCAAATGTGGGAAAGCATCAGGATTAGCATCATTACCAGCATCTCCCCACTCTGCATTTTCCAAAGAAGTAGGTATAGCTGTAACATCATTTCTTCTATCAGTAAAATAAATAGTATCGTTAACTACTGAGCCAAAATAGCAATCATCATAAGGCGCAAGACCAAAAGTCAAATGAGTTTTATACTCTGATCCATCATTTCCCATTGAAAAAATCTTTCCGGGAGTAGTTTCATTATCAGCTGAATACTTAATTATTTCACCAGCATCAAGAACATATAGTCTATCCCCTGAGTAGTTTAAAGTCAAAGGGTGAGAACCTGATTCAACGCCAAGATCTACCAGTTGTGAAATGCCTTCAGTATAAAGTTTTTTGGACATTATATCACCTCCTTTTTCCGCAATAAACAGAGTAGTAGCTAACTGATTTTTAACTTCAATCGTTCCATTCATTGTATAATCAAGATCGCCTAAGCTTGCAGTAACAGTAACAGCCTCTGTAGGGTTTGGATTGATAAATCTAACCGTTACAGCATCTTTTGTCGCTTCTCCATTATCATCAAGGTCTTCACTTACAACATTACTTGCATCAAACGCCCATTTGTATTCTACAGAAGCATTATCAGGATTGTAAATAGTTGCAGTAAATGTAATTTCTTTACCTACTTCAATAGGATTTGGAGTATATGAGATTTCAGGTAATGCATCTCCAACTTCAATTTCTTTTGTATAAGTTTGGTCTGCTTTATTATCAACTTTCAATACCACGGAATATTTACCGGATTTTGTGTAGATATGAGTAGGGTTTTTATCTGTAGAATTTGTTCCATCCCCTAAATCCCAAGCAAATGCTGCTCCACCATCTGAAGAGTTTGTGAATGTAACTAAATCTCCTGCAACCGGATTCTCAGGTGAATATTTGAACCCAACCTTAATAGGATCCGGTTCCGGTTCATCTTTTTTACACGATGACACCATCAAAATGGTTGCTAATAACATTAATGTAAGTAATTTGAGTTTTTTCATAATAATTGTATTTATGTTAAAAAATATTAAAAATAATCTTGATTATTTCACTTTGAAACTTCTAGAAGAAGACTCATTTTCTTCGTCAAATCCATTTGTGATTTTAAAGCTTAAGTAAATTTTGTATGTTTCTGTCTTTTTGTACTTATTTCCTATTAAATTTTTTAATCCTATCTGTGATAATGCAGCAAAGGCAGCATTATACCCCTCACTTGTCATGCCATTTGTATCATACCAACTATTGAATGTTTCATCATTCACTGTAGCATTATTATCAACAACTATTTCTTTTAGCACAGATTTATTGGTTATGAGTGAATAATAAAACAACTTTACAGTTTTATCAGAAAATAGTTGTACAAAAGACTCTATACTTGTATTGTTCTGTTTGTAAGTTTTCTTTGCAAAAGCTCCACCTACAAGATATTTTGCTTTGAATATATAAGCATTTTTATCAGGAGTCCAATCTGTGAAATCAAACTCATATTCTTTATACATTTCTTTATCTCTATATAAAGTGTCAAATGAATTTTTGAATGTATAATCAACATTTTTAAGCTCAATTTCAAAATCTTCCGTTAGATAAACTTTATCCCAAAGGCTTTGGTTACGGATATCGTCTCCTACTGTCCAATATTCAATTTCGCATTGTATTTCAGAGTTTGCATCAGCTACCGGATCTATGGGTAAAAAATAAACATTCGGTGCTTGCTTCCCTAAAGTACTCAGATCTCTCAATGGATCATTGGTCTCACAAGATGTGAGCAAAAAAGCAAAAGCTGATAAGATTAAAATATTAATTTTTTTCATTTTTTCATTTTTATTTTGCCCAAAACATTGGTTTTTTCAACCATTCAGGATTTTGATATGCACCCAATCTCTCAAGTTCAGGTTTGTTGTATATTTCTTCCGTTTCAGTATCATAAGGTAATCTTTCTATCCATTCTTTTGGATTACTTCTATCCCAATAATAAGCTGCATACTTTGGCTTTTTTAGTCCCGGATAAATTTGATCGCTATAATCATATCTTCTCATATCTGTCCATATCTCTCCTTGCAACCACAGAGCAATATATTTTTGCATCAAAATATCAGATAAAGACAATTCATCATCATTTTGTGGAACAGTGCTTCCTGACAAAAAATCAGAAATAGCATCAGCTTCAACCCCTGCTCTATTCATATTTGCCGTAATACCGTCAACAAAAGCAGTAAACGCACCGTTTTTATCACCTGACAAATATTTGCTTTCCGCCAATATGAAATACAATTCTTCTTCGGTAAAGAAATACATTGGAGCCAAATCTTCCGTGACATACGAACCATACAAATAAGGATAATCATTTTGAGATAATGTGGCAGCTTTACCCTCGGATGGATATACGTACAGATAGTCTCCATTTGCATTAGGTTTCATCAATAATGGTTGTCTTGGATCGGTGATAGCTTTATTCTCTTCATCGTATTTCAATGCCTCTATTAACATAAAATGGGATGGAGCACTCTTATCCAAAATATTGCTTCTGTAATCCCAACTCGGTTTTGATTTTGACGCTCCCCATTGATTCAATTGTAAAGCTGAACCATTCCCTCCTTTATATTCAAATTTTGCATCTGTCCAATTAGTAAGTGCTTTTTCTGCATTTTGTATAATATTATCGTATGCTGTATTTACGTTTGGTGTTAGGTGGAGTTGTAATCTTGCTTTAATTGCATACGCGAAACTAATCCATTTGGTTATATCTCCTCCAAATAAATTGTCCTGCTTTGAAGTGATTTTTCTACAAGATGACAAATCGGTTTTATCAAGTATATCGATGGCTTCATCCAATAATTTTGACACTTCTGAATAAATAAATTCCTGTGAATCATATTTTGGCGCAGGATTACCGTGAAGTGCTTCTGAAAATGGCATATCACCAAACATATCCGTTGTATTCAAAGTACTAAAAGCATACATAATTTTTGCCACCCCAATGTAATTTGTTGAATTCTCCCTTTCTGCCGACTGAATTACATGAAGTGCATTAATCGACACATCGTGAAAATGTCTCCTCCATTGCGGAATTCTGTGTGCTGTCAAGTAGTCCCATCTGTCTTTTTCTCTATGATATCCTGACAATGTTGCCAATTGTTGAGTGAAATAAGCATCTGTTTCTCCGTGGTCATAAATACTTGTAGCCATATTGGCTATAACCGGTGGCAATAAAAAATCGGGAGTACTAGTATATGGACTATCAAGGTCTTCGTTTACATCCAAATATTTATCACAGGAAATAAAACCGAAAATAACGAATAATAATATTAATGTCTTTTTTATCATTAGAAAGAAGATTTTAATGTGAATTCAATACCTCGTGTTGCTGGGACATTGAAATAATCAAGACCGGCAGTACCCGTTCCTCCAAGACCAGAACCGAAATAATTGGTTTCGGGATCTCCTCCTGAATACTTAGTCAATAAAAACAAATTTCTACCCGTCACGGAAATATTTAGATTTTTCAAACCAAGCTTTCCAGCTAAGAACTTAGGTAAATCATAATTCAATGAAATATATCTCAATCTGGTCCATGAAGCGTCTTCGACAAAATTTTCACCGGCGTGTAAATAGTACGCATTATAAAATGATTGATCTAAAATAACTTTTTTATCATTTATATCAAAATTCCCATCTCCTGTTTCAACTACTCCATTAAATACCGTAGATTGATTTCTGTGTTCCTCCAAAGAACCGTCAGTTCCTCTCGATAGCATAAAAGCCTTGGTAAGATTCAACACATCCCCACCAATCCTAAAATCAAACATAAAAGAAAGTGAAAAAGCCTTATATGATACATCATTTGTCAAACCTATGATGTATTCAGGTTCTCTATTGCCGATAAATACACTTTGGTTATCAACTTTTATCATACCGTTTTTGTCAAATACATAATTTCCCTTATCATCTTTTACATATGTACCAATTCTAGGATAACCATATTCATCTAATACCAGCTCTCCCTTATCATTTCTTAGATATTTAGTTCCTTCAATAGCCATCAATGGGTGTCCTAATACCGAACTTGGTCTTGCTTCATTCAACAATTGACCGTAAGTAACAGGATATTTAGACACAAAACTAGGTAACTCTTTTAGTTTGGATATGTTTCTTGATATATTTGAACTGATTTCCCAATTAAAACTTCTTTTATCAAATAATTTCTGGCTTAGTATTAGTTCAATACCTTTATTCTCAATAGAACCACTATTAAATACTAAAATAACCCATCCGGAAGCAGGGGATATTCTGGATTGGATAATCTGATCAATTGATTTCATACTATAATAGGTGAAGTCGATCCTTGTTTTCCCCTTAAAAAACCTGAGATCCGTTCCTACCTCCCATGATTCTGTTGTCTCCGGTTTTAAATTTGGATTTCCTGCATAATAATCATATTTGAATCCACCACCGATTGTTTGAGTGGATTTCAGTACAGCTGTTAATCGATGAGGCGGTGCATCTTTACCTACTTGCGCCCAATTTGCTCTAAGTTTACCGTAACTTAAAATATTATCAGATGGTAAAAATTTAGATAAATCAATACCTAAACTTACAGAGGGATAAAAAAATGAATTATTTGATTTTGGCAATGTTGAAGACCAATCGTTTCTTCCGGTTACTCCGAGGAAAATAGTACTTCTATAATCAAATTTTACATCAGCAAATACTCCAACCAGTCTTTTCCTGCTCAAATATTGAGTAGCTTTTATATCTTCAAGATTATTTATATTGTCAAGATCAGGATTTCTATATTTTCTTCCATCTATGATTGTCAATTTGCTTTTAGTATCTTTAATATCGTTACCTATAAGAGCAGAAAGATTAAATCCGCCACCTAGTTTTTTGTCATAGGTCAGTAAAAATGTAGAATTGGTTTTGATAAAACTTCTGTCTTTTTCTATTATAATTCCTTTATATCTCTCAGCGCTTCCTGCACTTTCAGGGCTGGTTATACTTTTATAAAATTGATTTGTGATATCTGTACCGATTCTATATACTGCTTTGAGATTATCTGTAATCGCATAGTTGATAGAACCCATTGTTAAGGTATGATTAACATCATCTGTATTAGGGTTATTTTCAGACATCCAATATGGGTTTTCAGGATTGTTCCATTCGTATCCTTCTGCTCTGGGAATTAACCAATTCTTAGAACCATCAGGATTATAGTATTTGGACATATCATTATTGATAGGCCAATTATAAACATTGTACATCCTTCCAAGACCACCTCTTCTATTATGAGATCTGATTAAATTGGAGGATAAGTTCAAGGATATTTTACTGTTTAATTTAGCCTTTCCTTTGAGTAAGACACCATATCTTCTATAGTTCTCTCCCGGAAATATCCCTTCTTGTGTGAGGTAATTTGTCGAGATATATACATTTGCTTTTTCGCTACCTGTAGAAACCGACAAATCATACTTTTGTTTTAATCCGGGTTTTAAAAAATTACCGATATTTTCATATTTTTTATCATTTTTTGAAAATAAGGGACCCCATGATGAACGGGATTCAGGGTCATAAATTCCACGATATCCTTGTTTATAATCTGTTTGTCTCTTAGGTAATCTTACCGCATCTTCTGCTCCAAAACTAGCTGAAAAATCTATATTAGTAACACCTTCTTTCCCTGATTTCGTGGTGATAATTATCGCTCCATTTGCTGCTTCCAGGCCATATAATGCTGCTGCTGTTGGTCCTTTAAGGACTGTCACAGACTCAATATCTGATGAATTGATATCCATAGCTCTGTTTCCCCCATTGAAAGAAGCAGAATTATCAATCGGTATTCCATCAACTACAAAAAGAGGTTGATTATCTACCGCATCACTAACAGAATTGGCTCCTCTAATAAGTATTTGACTACTTGCACCCGGTGTACCACTTGAGTTTGTTACAAAAACCCCTGCTATTTTACCATTTAGTGAATTAACTATATTTTCTTGTTTTGAGTTGGAAATATCCTCACTTTTAATTTCCTGTATAGCATAATTCAAAACTTTTTTATCTCTCTTTAATCCTAGTGCTGTAATGACTACTTCATTTAGCTGTTCATCTTTTATTTCGAGAGCTACATTTATTTTTTCTCTACTTGCAACTTCAATTTCTACATCCTTGTATCCTACATAAGAAAACTTAAGGGTTGCATTTGAATTATCACCTACATCAATTGAATATTTTCCGTTAAAATCCGAAAGAGCTCCTTTATTTGTACCTTTAATTATTACACTTGCACCGATAATTGTTGTTCCATCAGCAGCGTCAGTAATGACCCCCGAAACAATATATGATTGACTAAAAATAGAAAGTGAAGTTAAAGAAAATAATATAAATAATAATAATGTTTTTGTTTGTCTCATCTCAAGCAATTTTTTAATGTCAAAACATATTATGACATGAGGCAAATATACAAAAGGCTTTTAAAATATAACTTAACTCAGAGTAAAATTTTATAAAATAGATTATTTGTAAACAAGAATATTAGTTAATGTGCCAAGCAAATAATAACTACATACATATACTTATTTATGCCAGTGCACTAAAACTCTGTACTTAGATAAATACGACTGGGATATTTCACAGAATACTTAAAACTAATAGTTTTCTTTTCATCCGGTTTTATATCCAAAAGCCAAACCAATATTCCTGTTTTTTTATCTATTTTAGAATTAAAGGATTCTATTAATTCGATTTCGATAGATTTATTTTCAGAAATAGGAACTTGGTCTTTTATGATAATCTTGATGTTTGTATCTTTTTTATTTTTAATGACAATATCCCATTCTATGGTTTCTTTTAATTTTGTACTAAAAAATTTCTTAGCTTTTGTTCTTTTATTGACTTTTCGCTCAACAATGATATTACTATCCTTGCCAAGAGAAATATTTAATGTATCCTTAGTTTGGTTTGCATCAATAAATGATTCTCCAACGAATGTACCTTGATAATAAATATTGGATTTTCCGGACAAAAGATTAAGCTCAGTCCAATCCGGTATTTTTGCTATTAAAAATGCATCATTTTTTAGTTTTGGAACTACTTGATAAATATATTCTACAGGAATACTAATTTCTTTCATTTTAATATTATAATCCATACCATCGGAAGGTATGGAATATGGAATATTTATTTCATACTCAAGGTTGGTAATAACCTTATTCATTGTTGTTGGAATAAAGTATTTTGTCTTTCTTTTTATTTTTTCTCTTTTTGCTTTCCTTTTAGACGACATTCCGGCAGTTCTACCTCTCATTCCGGTTACAACAATATTATCCAAATGCACATTACCATTTTTTAATCCAAAATCAATATATACGATTTTACCCTGAAGTACTCTTATATTCTGTTTTACCTCCTCCTTATAACCAATATAGGAAGCGACTAATTTATATGTACCGGGAATTATGGATTTAATTATATAGTTTCCATCTATATCTGATTGTGTTGATTTTATTAACTTGCCATCTTTATATAGCTTTATAAGAGCAAATAACAAATTCTCGTTTGACTCGGAATCGAAAATAGAGCCTGAAATCATTCCGGTTGTATTGTTGTTAAAGCTTTTATAATCAGGAAATCCCCTTTCAATATACCAAGGCATTAATTCCGGTTTATTGTTATTAATAGCAGGATTGCTTGTGGCTAGTTTAAGTTTAACATTATTCCATTTTTCACCTGTAGATTGAAATACTTTAGCATTGTAAACCAAAACTAAGGGTTTTGAAATATCCTCAACTCTATAATCATAACTTGGTGTCCACCCTGAAGAAAAAACATAATATTTCAATCTTAGCATACTCATATTTTGTTTTTCGCATTCTATTAAAATTTGTATTTGTGTATATGATTTTTTCCCTTCGACTGCAAATTTATTAAGTTGTGAATATAGTTTTTTTATTCCTTGTCTCAACTTAAGAATTATTGTTTCCAATTTTAACTTTTCTTTTTTTATTTCATTAAATCTTTGTCTATAAAAATCGGCAGCTTCTTTAATTTCTTTTATGGAAGAGCCTTCTCCTTTTTTACTAAGTATGCGATTATCCATTAGAAGTTGTTCTTCAATATCAAAAACTTTTATTTCATTTTGAATTGTTTGTAACTTGAGTTCTTCTGAATCAATTTTAGCTTGGATCTCTATTTCAGAATCTGATTTTCTATACGGATTAGTGTATTTGTGTTTAACAGATAGAATTTTGCAGTCATTCATACCCTCAACTTGAATACTTTCAGGATTTAATTCATAGGGAAGTCTCTCAAATAATAGTAAGAATTTTCCTTTAATTAGGTTTAATTTTGCACTTCTTGTCACTTGTGCACCTTGTAAAAAGACTGTTACTTCTGTTATTTTCGATTCTACCTTTAATGTATCTACATTGGAAAATGCAATTTGAGAAATGAAAACGAATAGGATAATAAATAGATTTTTCATAGCTATGAATTTAATAATGAACTGATGAATATATTTTAAAGCATAAAAAGTATAATAAAAACTGTTTATTCTGCTAAAATTGATTCATAATTGATATTACCATATAAAACGTATGTAATGGCAAAATGTATATGGATATGCTGACTCTATCGATCAAAAGCCTTAATCAACGCCGGCAATACTATTATATCTGCAACAAAAGCAAATACAATCGTAAGTGAGCTTAAGGTTCCAAATGATTTTATCGATTGTACACTACTAAAACTGATAATTAAAAATCCCAGAGATAAAGCTAGACTCGTTAAAAATATAGCTTTTCCGGTATACAATAATGCCATATTTATACTCTGATTTTTATCGTATTTATCCCTCCTGTATTCTTGATATTTGTGGATTAAATGAATGGTGTCGTCCATTGCTATTCCCAGCATAATGGGTGCTATCATAATAGTAGATGATTCCAGATTGATACCGAACAAAACCAAGACGATAGCCATCATCAATAAGGGCAAAATATTGGGATATAGAGCTAATATACTCAATCTTGGTCTTTTTATCCAAAACACCAAGAATATAAAAGTAAATAAAAATGCCGCCCCAAAAGAATTTATCTGAGATGTATAGATATACTGATTCATTTTTACATACAAAGGTGAGTACCCCTGAACTTCAAGTTTGAGGTTCATATCCTTTGGGACAATTTCATCAAATATTTTCTTCACTCTTTCGAGATTTCTTCTAATTATGGTCGTATTATTTATTTTTGTGCTTGCTACTAGATTCAGTCTGGTAAAATCATCGCTCAATAGATAAAAATAACTTTTTTTACTTCTATTCAATTTTTTCAAATCACTTCGAAGCTTTTTCTTCAAACCGGGATTGAGCATAAATAATGATTTGGCTTGTTTTTCAATTTTTGATTTCAAACTATTAATCGATATAAACCCTGAAAAGATTTTTTCTTCAACCAGTTTTTTCTCAAACAAATCTATTTGCTTTAACTTTTTTGGTTCAAGGATAGAACTACTATCTGTCGTATACACATTCAAATCAAATCTTAGCAGGCCACCGTGTTTCTTCTCGATCATCAGATAATCTCTTTTCTCTTTCCCATTTCCCATTAATCGTAAAACAATGGTTTCAATATTGATTTGAGTAACATAATAAGCTCCGGCAAAAAATACAATGAAAGAGAAAAATATTATAGGCTTAGGGTATTTATCCGTGAAATTATTTACTATCTCAATTAAACTGTTAAGTTTGATTTTTTTTATAATACTTTCGTCATATGTCTTGGAATAATCTTTCTTTTCCAAATAATACAATCCTATTACAACCACGATATATACCACAACAAAGGCAATTGCTAATCCCAAAGTTGCAAACAATCCGGTAACCCTGAGCGCTGACAACAAAGAAAAATACAATGCCATATAACCCACCATAGTTGTAATTGTAGTATAAAAACAAGGCTTTAAACTCATTTGAAGACCTAAAACTATATTGTCAATTATATCTAAATCAGGATTTTGAGACTTCTGGAAATGATAATTATTGAGTATATGAACTACATTTGCCAAACCATAAACCATGAGTATCGTCGGCAAAATCATCGAGATTAAATTAAGCTTTATACCAAGGAATATATAAATTCCAAAAAGGTATGCGATTGGTAATATTATAGCAATAAATGCAATAGGCATATAATAACCATTTGGCAAATACAAATACAATAGAAACAAAATAAAAAGAATGGTAACAAGAGAAAAAATACCAGATTCTCTCCTTATAGACTTATTTGCACCTTCATTCAATACCGGAATTCCTGACATATAATATTTGCTAAATTCTTTGGATATTTCAAACTTTATGGTGTCAAGAATTATATTTCTTTCCTTTTCAATTTGCAAGGTTGGTTTTAGCTGAATATAGAGCAAACTGCTTTTTTCATCCTTGGAAACAATATACGATTTTATTGAATTGAATTCATTTAATTTTTTCCTTCCTTTTTCCGTAATTCTATTTTTTGAAAATAGTTTTTTAAATCTTAAACCGGACAAGCTCAAAACGGGATATTCTGCTTTTGCAATGCTATAAGTACTTTCAACAAAATCCATAGAATCAATGCTCTTATGGATATTATAAAGCTTATTCAGATAGTCATTGGAGTATATTGTTGTATCAACGGTAGGCAACATAACTACAATAATCTCATCACTTCCTTGATTTTTTTGATAATCCAAATACTTTTGGTAAGTTTGGTCACCTTCGAGAAACCAGATTTTTAAAGAATTGTCAACTTCCAGCTTGTAATTTATCAAATATAATGACCCGAAAAATAAAATAATCAAAGCTGTAATATACCATCTCCTGTATTTTAT
>JALVAD010000250.1 GCA_027011385.1 Saprospiraceae bacterium
GGTTATAACAGCATAGAAAAAACGATTTCGATTCACTTTGGTGATGAGGATACTAATAAGGGCTTAACTGTATTGTCTTTCAATATGAACCAGGGGGCTTACTTATATAAGAATAAAATAAAAAATGGTCTTTTTGGAAATTATGTCAAAAGTCAAAATACAGATATTGTTTTGGGGCAGGAGATAAACTCCAAAAGGATACGTAAGGAAATGAAGGATATGTACCAATATGAAAAGACAGATAAAAATATTGGCACAGGTATTTTTTCTAAATATCCAATTGTGAATTCGGGGAAGGTAGATTTTCAAATGAATACCAATTCCTGTGTTTGGGCTGATATTGTTGTTAGAAATGATACATATAGAATTTATAGCCTTCATTTTATGTCCAATCAGATTTCAAAACAAGCCAATGATTTGGCAACTGACTTTGGTAAAGAAGAAGATGTGGATACAAAAAAAGTGCGGGAAGTTCTTTCGAGGTACAAAAAATATGTTCAAGTTAGGGCGAGGCAGGTAAAAAAAGTAAGAAGACATATCGAAAAATCTCCTTATCCTGTAATATTAGGTGGAGACTTTAATGATCCCAGTATTTCGTTTACCTATCAGCAGATTTCGGAATTACTAAAGGATGCCTTTGTTGAGAAGGGGTTGGGGATGGGTGTTTCATATGCCGGTCCAATACCATTTTTAAGGATAGATAATATCATGGTTTCCGATAAGATTGAAGTATTGTCCTTCAGGAAATTGAATGGTGAATTTTCCGATCATTTTGCATTAAAGGCAAAACTGAAGATTTGATTTCGATAGAATAGGAACAAGTTTAGATTTATGGATATTTTTTTGTCTGGTGCATTAGGTTTTTCCTCAAAGTGGCGCAGAGGTTTCGCAATGGGAGCAAAGAGAAATTATGTCGTTGTTTATGTCTTAGAGGTACTTAACTAAAGCTTGCAACCTCTCTTGTTAAAGAGGATTGAGGTGGGTTCTAAATAAAGCTATCATATATAGTTTTAAGTGAGATAAGAAGAATTTCTTTTGCAGCAGAACTAATCTCTATAAAATCATCTTCATCTGATTCAAACCCTGACAGGATAAAATCAACAATATCTCTATTTTTATTATCAAATAGCTTATCAGCTTTTTCTTCAAAGGACATATTTGAGAACGATTCAAATTTATCCCAATTTTTTGTTTCAAGAGCTTCTAATTGCGCTCCCTCAGCATCGTCCATATTATTTTGCTTATTTTCTATTGCTTTTAATAGAACAATAGCCTCAAACATCAAAATCATGTATTCTTCTTCTGATAAAATATCAAACTGATTTGAAGTAAGGTAGCTTAATATGACCGGGAATTTAGATATAAACTCTTTTTCTGAAGAATCCGAAAACTGTTTGCTTTCAAAATAATCAATTGCAAGGTCTAAATCACTATTTTTTATTTCCATAATATTATAAATTTTTCATGTAGGTTTATCTTGCACTAACAGCAATCTTCAAAATCCTTTATTTCCTTGATGATAAAAAATCCTTCTTCTCCTTGTTTTTGATAAAGTGGCATAAGTATTCTTCCATTATACTGTGAGACAATATGCCCGTTTCTATCCTCTGCCAAGACTTCACCTTTTGATATTTTTTGAAAGTTTTTGTATCCAGGTTTCATTTTAAACTCATCTTTTTCTGATATTTTGTGTTTGTACAAGAGCTTACTAAGTTTAGGTAATCCTTTAGAAAATTCTTTTAATAATTTATCATGTCTGTTCTCAACATGCTTTTTATCAAAATTACCCGTAATTGTCATAAGGTTAGTCAGAGCAGCGATAGCTCTATTGACAGATAAAACATCGTTGTGATTGCCGCTTTCAAATGTTAGAGAAGTAGTAGGAATACCCATGATGTTATCGCTGAAATATTCGGTTGAAGTACCTTTAACACCATTCAAAAGCCCTAAGATGACAGGAGCATTTAGCTGTATCGCTTTTTTTACAGTACAGAGATTATCCGGTACTATGGTAAATATCCCTCCTTTTGAAGAGGTAGTATGTAAATCAATCACAAAGATATTATCCGGTTTGTATTCACGAATTTCTTTGTAGATAATTTCCATAATCTCTTTTATTTCTTGCTCTTCGGGATCTAATTTTTCAAACTCAAGTTTATTGATTTTTTCTATTTTTTCTTTTCTCCAGCATCTGTTTAAATCTTCTTTTATAAACCGGACTCCTTTTTCTTTTGCTTTTAGATTTCCATGTAGCCCCAATATTTTACCTTTGAAGACAAAATTGGGGTTAGTGATTGGCTCTACCTCTATCATTTTTATCATCAGGTCGATTGCCTTGTAACCGGCAGGTTCATTTCCATGCATGCCACCAAAAGCTATAAGCAAAGTGCCTTTTTCTTTTCCCTCAAAACTGCCAATAACTCTACCGTTTATCATTTATTATCAATTTTATTCACTTCATTGAGAAGTTTTGCCTTAAGTTCAAAAATAGATTACAAAAATAAAATATCTTTGTGAAAAGATTTGACGAAAGTAATTAAAATTTTACAACATGTACGCATATATCAAAGGGAAAATTACATTTAAAACTCCGACTTTTGTTCATTTGGAAAACAATGGAATCGGTTATTATATAAATATCAGTTTGCATACATTTAGTAGAATAGAAAAATCTGTTGAGGTTAAGCTTTATACATATCTTCAAGTTAAGGAAGATGACATGAGTCTATATGGTTTTTTTGATGAGGACGAGAAAATGTTATTTGAAAAATTGATTTCTGTTTCGGGAATTGGAGCGACCACTGCACAGGTTATTTTATCCACTCTTAGCCCCAAGGATATTGTATCTGCTATTATCAATGAAGATGACATTAAGCTTAAAGGAGTTAAAGGTATTGGAGCTAAAACTGCAAAAAGAGTCATTTTAGACCTAAAAGATAAAGTGTCAAAACTGAAAATAAGTGATTCTGTGGGTTCCTTAAAACAAATATCCTCTTCTCCTGTTAGAGATGAAGCATTGGCTGCTTTGATGGCTTTGGGCATTAATAAAACCAAAGCTGAAACAATTTTAGGAAGAGTGATGAAATCAAATCCAGAGATTAATAATGTAGAGGATTTGATCAAGCATGCTTTAAAACAAATGGGCTAGAAAACTATGATTAAAGAATTTATTGAAAAAATACCAAAGGCTGAATTGCATATTCATCTTGAGGGTTCAATCGAACCAGAAATGTTGCTGACTTTAGCGGAAAGGAATAAGCTTAGATTGAAATACAATACTATTGATGAAGTTAAAGGAGCATATAAATTTAAGGATTTAAGAGATTTTTTATACATATACACTCAAGGCACCCGGGTGTTGAAAAAAGCCGAAGATTTCTACGATATCACCAAAGCTTATTTGAGTAAAGTGTACTCTCAGAATGTATTGCACGCCGAGATTTTTATTGATTTTCAGACATACTCAAAGCGAGGGATAGCGAGTGAAATGATAATGGATGGAGTAGTTTCTGCAATTAAAGGTGCAAAATCTGATCTTGGGATATCTACATATTTGATTCTAGCATTCTTAAGGCATTTGGGAGCGAAAGAAGCGATGAAAACACTTCAAGAGGGATTGAAATATAAGGATAAGATCATAGGGGTTGGACTAGCCTCAACCGAATTGGGATTTCCTCCTGAACTGTTTGAAGAAGTATTTGAAGAGGCACGAAAAGCAGGGTTTAAAACTACAGCACATGCAGGAGAAGAAGGTCCGGCTGAATATGTCAGAAATAGTATTGATATATTGAAAGTGGATAGAGTCGACCATGGAAATAGAGCGATGGATGATCCTGAATTGGTAAAAGATATTGTGAAAAAACAAATTCCTTTGACTTTGTGCCCTCTATCGAATATTGCACTTGGTAATGTAAAAAGCTTGGAGAGTCATACGCTAAAGAAAAAACTAGATATGGGTATGTTGGTTTCGGTAAATAGCGATGATCCTGCATATTTTGGTGGATATGTAAACGAGAATCTGATTGCTGTACAAAAAGCATTGGCCTTGGATGCCATTGATATTGTCAAATTGGCAAAAAACTCCTTTGTATCATCGTTTTTGCCAAAAGAGAAAAAAGAATATTTTTTGGATTTGATAAATGCTGCGGAATTATGAAAATCGGTTTCGATGCTAAAAGGTTGTTTTTGAATTATACCGGATTGGGCAATTACAGTAGGAATATTGTTAAAAACCTGCAAGAATATTACCCTGAACACGAGTATCATTTATATACGACTAAGGCATTGAGAAATCTGGATACGGAGTACTTTTTTGACAAATCTAAGTTTATTATTCATGAAAACAAATCCGCATTTAATTTTTATTGGAGAAGTGTATCTATAATAAAAGATTTGGTAAAGGACGAAATCGATATCTTTCACGGTTTGAGCGCTGAATTGCCTATCGGGATTAAAAAATCCAAAATAAAATCTGTGGTGACAATTCACGATCTCATTTTCAAGCATTTCAAATCGGATTATAAGCTGGTGGATAGGTTAATTTATGACTTTAAATCCGGATATGCCTGTCAAAATGCAGAAAGGGTTATTGCTATAAGTGAATTTACAAAAGGAGATATCCTAAAGGCTTATAATATAAGCAATGATAAAATAGAAGTCGTGTATCTTCCTATAGACAATAGGTTTTCAAAAAAGGCAAATCAAATTGAATTGGAGAAAGTGAAATCTGAATTTAATCTCCCGGATAAGTTTTTTCTTTATGTTGGTTCTGTAATTGGTCGAAAAAACCTTAAATCAGTCGTAAAAGCAATGTCTATTATTGAAGTGAGGTTGAGAATTCCTCTTGTAGTAGTCGGTTCAGGGAAAAAATATTTGGAAGAGGTTAAAGCGATGATTAAAAATACCGGACTTGAAGATGATATTCTGTTTTTGAAAAATATCAGCAATGAAGATTTGCCTAAAATCTATCAGTTATCCAAATTTTTTGTGTTCCCATCCCTATATGAGGGTTTTGGATTACCCGTTTTGGAAGCCATTCAAAGTGGCAAACCCGTAGTAGTTTCTAAAGGTACTTCATTGGAAGAAGTTGCCGGAGATTGCGGTACTATTTTACCACAAAATGATGTTATAGCTTTAGCCAATACTATTAAGGATAAATCAAACCTAGCCATTGAACTAGAAGATTGTGATAAGCACCTTAAGAAGTTCGATCCGGAAGTTATTGTAAAAGGGATAATGGAGGTTTATAAGAATGTATAGGTGGATGGCTTAGGTTAGAGAGTGTTTGAGCCAAGAGGTCAGAGACACTTTGGTTCGGGTTGGGTGAGTGGTTATCGCCAAGAGGTCAGAGACGCTTTGGTTCAGGCTAGGGTAAGAACTTTTTTGAGATAAAGGTTTCCAACCTCTTATCGAATGAAAGAGGGGCTTTTGCCAAACGGTCTGAGACGTATTGGGTTATTGTGGTGAGAGTGTTTGAGCCAAGAGGTCAGAGACGCTTTGTCTCAGGTTTGCGTAAGAAATTTTTTGAGATAAAGGTTTTTAACCTTTTATGGAAGCAACGAAAATATCGAATACTGATTAACGAACTCAAAACTCTGATTTTGAAGTAAAAGATTATAAGTACAATACCGTAATTATAGTTATAAATAGTAGTACAATTATCACTGAAAATGCTTTCCAGAAAGGGTGAGCGTGCTTAAGTTCAAGGAATTGAAAAGCGACTCCAATATATTTGATAAATGATGCCAGCATTATACCGAAAAATACAATTTTTGAATATCTGAAGACTTCAGAAAAAGTGTATTCTACTGCTGTGAGAACAACCAATAGTATCCAGATTATTAATAATATATTATTCTTTTTCATAATTATTTGTTTAGGCTAAAACATAGGTGTAATCATCATTATAATAGGTAGAATATTGGAAATACTAAAATCCAAATCAAGTCACATAGATGCCAGAAAGCCCCGCCTGTTTCTACATCAAAAAAATCATCTTTAGAGTACTTATTTCTTTTAATGCCAATGTATAATGCTAATAAAATCAATATGGCTACTGTCACGTGGATAAAATGAAAACCGGTAATCAACCAGTAAAAGGAGAAAAAAGTATTTGTGCTCATTCCAATACCATCGATTATTTTATCATAATATTCATATCCTTTAAGAGCAAGAAACATCAACCCAGTGATTATAGCGTAAAGAATCATTTTTGCGGCATCTTCTGTAAGCCCTATTTTGATTTTTTTGATACCTACTGCCATAAGATACCCTCCTGTGATAAGAATTGCGGTATTTATAGTACCTATAAGAGCACTTAGATGATGTTGTGATTCTTGAACTACGGCAATATTGTTGTTTCTATATACTGCAAATGCCACTAGTCCACCCATAAATGTAATCAATTCCAGAGCGATAATAATCCAAATCAGAATGCCTCCTGGAGGGTAGTAAAAATTTTTGTGATCCATTTGTTTTTCCATAATCTTAACTTTTGGTTTTTGTAAGGTGATTTATTATCGTTTTACAGTATTTAAGTTCCTTTTGCGCTTTTGATTTAAGCTCAACATCTTCGGATAATTGTATGAAATTATTGTAATCAACAATCGCATTATTATATTTGTTTATGGATTTGTAAAGTCTGGCTCTATTTAGCAGTAATTTAGAATCTAAGTTCTTGATATTTATTAATTTTGTCAAAGAATCTATCTTTTTATTTGTATTTTTTAGTTCGGTTTTATAATCGATTTTTTCTTGGTCATTTTGCTTTCTTTCGCTAACAGGTCTTAAATGGAGTAGGGTATTGGCAAATCCAACTATCAATATCAAGGCTAATGCTATAAATAGCTTGATTCTATTTTTGGTCATTATTTTATTTTGTTTTTTCATAATATGGAGATTTGTTTATCCATTTATTATTCTCTCAATAAAAATTGTCATTGCGTTTATCAATTCCTTGGCATTTGCCAGTACATTATAATTTTTTGTTCCAAACATAAGAGGTAGATAGTATTTTGCTCTTTGTTCAATGGCGAATGCATGAATGGAAATATGATGTTGATCCATTTCCTTCAATGCTTGTTTTACATCTGCAATACCGTATTTGCCCTCATACTTGTCATAATCATTTGGTTTGCCATCTGTCAGAAATACTATCCATTTTGCTCTAGTATCTCTTTTCTCAATTAAATAAGTTGCATGTCTGAGAGCCGGTCCCATTCTTGTAAATCCACTCGGTTGGATAGTTCCTATTTTTGCCTTACTTTTTTCCCAATTATCATCAAAAGCTTTTGCTGTATTGTAGGTGCAATTATTTCTGGTTTTGGAAGAAAATGCATCTATTTCAAATTCGATATTATATTCATCTAGAACTTCGCCCATAAGTATGGCTATTTGTTTTTCGACATCAATTATACGGCTATCTGCCGCATATCCATCACTCGACAGGCTTTGATCCAAAAGAAACAAGATAGAAATATCCTTGTGTTTTTTTCGCTTTGTATCGTAGATCTTTTCATTAGGTGAGTGTCCTGAATGAATATCACTAATCATATCTGTCAATGCATCTATATTTAGTGTTTCTCCGGTTTCTACCCTTTTTACTTGAATCAGTTTGTTGAAAAAATTGGCGAATTTCTTCCTAATACTTCTTAAAATTATACCGTTTTGGGAAATGGTATTTTGATAATATTCAAAATCTAATTCATTTGTTTTTTTATAAAAGACCTTGCAGTAATTACGTCTGTATTCCTTCTTTTTATAATTGTATTCATCGTATAGATAATGCTTGGTACTTGCTTCTTGTTCCTTGCTTTCAGCGATATTTGCATTGGAAACAAATTCTGCCTGATATATCGAATGAGTTTCATCGTCCACACGTACCGTATGTTTAATTCCGGCTTCCGCCAGAGCTTCAGCATCATCTTCTAGTGAATCATCACCATCAAATTCCCTTGGAAGTCCGGAGTATTCTTCAATTGTTTCTACTTTTTCAAAATTGTGGGTCAAAACCCAATCTTCTTGGTCTCGCTTATCCACTTGAACTGATTCTATTTCCTCAACAGGTTTGGCATCTATTACTGTATTTGCTTCAGGAAGTGCTTTTTCGTCAAATGTATCGTCCATTTGTTGAGACGTATCGTCATATTTGTCAGCTTTTCTGATTGTTCCAAGAAGCCAAGTATAGTCAGGTTCAGTATTTAGGTTGGAATAATAATCTTCTAATCCTTTGACCAATTCATTATATAATTTTTGAATCTTTGGAAATTCATCAAAGAGGTTTTGCAGTATTGTCAAATCAGTAGTGGCGTTCTTTTCGATTTTGCCATACTCTATAGAATCCCCGTCTTCATTTAATAACTGATAAATTTTTGTCAGATAAAATACGCGAAATTGATAGAATTTAATATTTAGTATTTCATTTTTCAGTAAATGAAATTTTTGAGGAAGAAATATGTTTTTCCCCTTGATGCCTCCTTCTCTTTCGGCAGTAAATATATCTACGGGCTTACCTGTCAGAACTCTGGCGAGAATCGTCAATTCTCCTGAAATATTATCGAGTTTAACCAAACGCTCTTTTTCATTTTGGCTTAATTCGGGAGTTTTCTTGCCAAAGATACCCAATATTTTTTTGAATACAAATTGATCGATTTCCATTTATCAAATCATTAGTTCGGACAATGTTATCAGGGTTTTCAAAACTTCTTCATCATCGGTCAATGGCTGGATGATTCCTACATTAACTGCTAATCTTTTATCCAAACCTGCATTG
This sequence comes from Saprospiraceae bacterium, assembly GCA_027011385.1. Taxonomy (GTDB): domain Bacteria; phylum Bacteroidota; class Bacteroidia; order Chitinophagales; family Saprospiraceae; genus JADJGA01. Next base: position 8,771 of record JALVAD010000250.1, read on the forward strand.
ATTAGATTGGCGGCATCCACGATTAGTCTGGTTGATACTGTCTCGGTAAGTCCCAATTCGTGAAGATTTCTTATTTTTACAGCAATTTTCACTAAATCTTTTGCTGTTTTGCTATCAATACCTGTTTCTTTCTCTACTATTTCAATTTCCACATTCTGCTTAGGATAATTAAAAGTAAGCCCTACAAATCTTTGTCTGGTGGATGGTTTTAATTCTTTATATCCTTTTTGATATCCGGGATTGAATGAAGCTACGAGCATAAAATCTTCGTGAGCTTTGATTTCTTCACCAAGTTTGTCTAAAAACAAAACTCGTCTGTAATCAGTAAGTGAGTGTATGGAAACGATGATATCCGGTCTTGCTTCAGCTATTTCATCGAGGTATATAATAGCTCCGTTTTTTACTGCCTTAGTGAGTGGACCATCTTGCCAAACCGCTTCTGTTCCTTTAAGTATAAATCTACCGATGAGATCAGTTGCTGACGTCTCTTCATGGCAGGCAACAGTAATAATGTCTTTATCTAATTTCCACGCCATATGCTCCACAAATCTGGATTTTCCTGTACCGGTAGGTCCTTTGATTAACAGGGGCATTTTTTTTATAAAACTGGCTTCAAAAACCTCAATTTCTTTTCCTGATTTAAGATAAAATGGTTCTTTTTCTATTTTCATTGTAAATTTATTAAAAACAAGGACAATATGAAATATTTAAAAAGGGCAACCTTGAAGCTGCCCTTATTAAACTTGATTTGTCGCTCTGTCTAATTATATAGTTTTAAATTCGTCCTCCATACCTATGGCTTCATCCGTTGGTAAACCGTATTTCATAAAATTCCAAACATAGAGAAGTATTCCAGTTGTAAATATTGACGCTGTAATAACCAATACCCAAAAATGTGAATGCAATTCTTGCTGAACTGTCATAAAGTCAAGTCCAAGTCTTCTTTCCAAAGTAACTTGCGCAACTCCCATAGCACCAAATGCAGTTACCATACCTAACATTCCGATAAGTGAAATCCAAAATGCATAGTTACCAAGCGCATTATTGTATATTTTTCTTCCTGTTACATTAGGCATTACATAAGTGATTATTGCAAAAACAATCATGCCATAAGCTCCCCAAAATGCTAAGTGACCGTGCATAGCTGTAACAAAAGTACCGTGAGTATAAAGATTTACTTGTGGAATAGTATGAGCTAATCCTAAAAGTCCAGCTCCTGCAAAAGATACAATTGCAGTACCAAGAGTCCATTTTACAGCTACTTTGTTAGGATGTCTTTTTTCGCCTTTATTGTACATATTTATTGCAAATAATGCCATACCCATAAAAGCTAATGGCTCAAGTGCAGAGAAAATACCTCCTACTATCAACCAGTAGCTAGGTGCTCCTGTGAAGTAATAATGGTGTCCAGTACCTAGAATACCAGATAGGAATGTCAATCCAACTATAACGTAAAGCCACTTTTCGATAACCTCTCTATCCACACCGGTTAATTTGATTAACAGATAGGCTAAAATACCACCCATAATCAATTCCCATACTCCTTCTACCCAAAGGTGAACAACCCACCATCTGAAAAATGAATCCAATGCGTGATTGTCAAACCAAATCATTCCGGGTAAGTAAAGAAGTGCTGCTGCAAGTAATCCTACGGATAATATCATAGCAGTAGTCGTACGTTGTTTCCCTTTCCACAATGTCATCAAAATAACAAATAAGAAAAGCAAAACATCAACTACTACTAAAAAGTCAAGTTCTCTAGGAATCTCTAAAAATTTTCTTCCTTCCCACCAGTTGAAGTGAAAACCTACGACGGCGATAACTCCTACTACAGCAAGTGCTCCCAATTGGATATAAGCTAGTATTGGTTTGTAAAGTTCGTTATCTGATTCATCAGGAATAATATAATAGGCAGCTCCCATAAAACCGCTCAATATCCAAACTACAAGTAGATTTTTATGAACAGCCATAGATGTATTAAAAGGAATCCATTCATGCAATCCGTCATATCCCAAATGCGCAAATGCTTGAATAAACCCATAAGTAATTTGTAAAATAATTAAAAGCATACTCAGTGCGAACGCCCAATATGCTACTTTTTGTGATTTATATTTCATGATTATATATTTTTAATTTAGAAAAATGTAATATTACTTCAATTTGTTTTTTAATGGTGGTGTAGCCGGATAGCCATTAAGATCAATTTCACCTGTCCATTTTAAAAATGCAATAAGTCCTTCGGCATCTTCATTAGAAAATCCGTAAGCAACCATTTTTCTACCGTTTGGAGCCCATGGTACTTTTGAAGTAAGTATGGCCTTCATAACATCTGGTCCTAATCTATCATAAACTTTGGTAAGTTCGGGAGCGTAGTAAGCACCTTCTCCCATCAGTGTATGGCAACCCATGCAGTTATTTTCATCCCACAATACTCTACCATGAATCACTTGTGCGGTCATGTTTTCTTCATGTGTATGTGCCGGAATACCCCTAGAAACCGTATCAATTGACATTACAATGAAGATAATGGAGAAAAGAAGAGTTCCTCCTAAAAAGAAAAGCAAAGCTTGTTTTTTTGAAAGCATATCATTTGTGTTTTAGTTAAGAAAAAATTAGTTAATTCGCATATAAAAGACAAAAGTGTCTTTTATAATATTTTGCAATATACAAAAATGTCGACAATTCAAAGAAAATGTCTGTTTTTGTGAGCTTAATTTATATTTATTACAAATAATATTATGTGGATTTAGGATTGGCAGGTGCTTTATTAAAATTGTACTCTATTACCTCTTCATCACTTTCTTCACATAAGGTTTGTGCTTTTTATCATAAATTTTTATCAATAGCATTCCGTTATGGCAATGATTTAAGTCGATTTTTTGTAATGGATAAATGTTATTTACATCAAATAATTTTTTGCCGGTAATATCGAAAACTTCTATTCCGGTAATTTCCATATCCGTATCTATAAACAAAATTTCATCCACTGGGTTGGGATACAAATTGAAATGGATATTTGGCGGATAATCTGTTGAGTTAGGTTTTAATCCTTTGCAACTGCAATCCTCTTGTACCTTGTCGTCTTGTGTCGAATCATTTTGATCATCACAAGGTGCACCGATTTGCGGTTCTCCCGAACAGATTTTAGCTATATCTCCGAGATATGGCAATAGTGTGTTTCCGGTAAAATCGTAGCCATCCCAACCGTTTTGTGTGCTTGGATGGGGATTGAAACCCAAATCGCAATGGTTATTGATTATTTTATCCGGAATACAACCGGAAAAATTATTATTTTGAAGATAAAGTCGTGTCAATCCGGTCATATCGCCTATTTGCGCCGGTATCGTACCCGTCAGATTATTGTCGTGAATAGACAAGTCGGTAAGGTTTTGCAATTGGCTTATTTCTTCCGGTAATGCTCCTTCAAAGTCATTATCATTTAAGTAAAGATCCGATAAATTATTAAGATTTTTAAGGCTTTTAGGTATTTCTCCCGATAGTTTATTATTGTTGAGGTAGAGATATTCCAATTGAGTCAAATTGCCGATTTCATCGGGAATATTGCCTGAAAATTGATTATGGGACAGTACAAGGGCTTTTAAGGCTATCAAATCACCTGTTTCTTCCGGTATCAATCCTCCTAAATTGTTGTTGCAAAGATATAGGTATTGCAAATTGGAAAGATATCCTATTTCAGCGGGTAATTGCCCCGTTAGATTATTGTCACAAAGATACAGATAATCGACACAACCGGATGTGTCGGTATTAACTCCATACCATTCATTGAGGGGAATATACCCACCCCAATTATTATTTCGCAACCAATTGTCTCCGTTGGTTGCATTGTAAATAGCCATAAGTACCGTCGAATCTCTGCTCCTACAGGGATTGTTCAGGATAATAGTTCCGTGACATCCACAATCGCTTTGGATAATGTCATTACTCGTGTTGGGATTGCCGTCATCACAAGCTGCTCCTACTTGTTGAACACCACTGCAAACAACCTGCATATCGCCTGCAAAAGGTAGCAACGGATTGCCGATAAGATTGTATCCTTGCAAATATGAATTTGGGTTGTACTCCAGGTAGCAATAAGCATCTAAAATTGATTGTGGAATACAACCGGACAAATCATTATGATCAAGATAAAATCCTTCAAGATTGTTGAGATTACTCAATTCATCCGGTATTTGCCCGGATAGACTATTGTGGTGCAGATAAATATATTCAAGACCCTCAAGAGAACCAATCTCTACCGGAATACTGCCGGTAAGATTATTATGGCTCAAATTCAATGTACGGAGTCGGGATATATCGCCTATTTCCTGAGGAATGATACCGTTAAGACTGTTGCCTGAAGCAGAATTGACATCACAATCGGCATTTCCGTCCAAATCAATACAAATCACGCAGCCGTCAGCATCCACTTCGATACCGTACCACTCACTTAATAAATTTTCCGAACCCCAGTTGTCGTTCCTTGTCCAATTTGCTCCACCTGTTGCATAGTAAAGAGCCATCAATGCAGTAGAATCACTTTGCCTGCACAATTCCACCGGTATAATATCACCCTGACAGGAACAATCACCCTGAATAATATCATTTTCAGTGTTGGGATTGCCGTCATCACAAGCTGCTCCTACTTGTTGAGCACCGCTGCAAACAATCTGCATATCGCCTTCAAAAGGTAGCAACGGATTGCTGGTAAGATTGTATCCTTGCAAATATGAATTCGGGTTGTACCCAAGGTCGCAATAAGCATCTAAAATTGATTGTGGAATACAACCGGACAAATCATTACGATCAAGATAAAATCCTTCAAGATTGTTGAGATTGCTCAATTCATCCGGTATTTGCCCCGAAAGATTATTTTCAAAAAGATAAAGGTATTCCAAATTTTGCATATTGCCGAATTCAGGAGGTAACTGTCCTTCGATTTGATTTCTATACAGATGAAGTTCCGTTAGATTAATCAAAGAACCCAATGATGCCGGCAACTGTCCGGTAAAATTATTGGAATCCATAAAAAGAAATATAAGATTTGATAAATTTCCCAATTCATCTGGTATTTGTCCTGTCAATTCATTGGAGTCAAGAAAAAGATGTTCCAGATTCGACAAATCGGCAATTTCTACCGGTATTTGTCCTGAAAGATTGTTGTAACTCAAATACAAATATTTAATACTTGACAAATTGCCAATTTCAATTGGAATATTACCTGACAATTGATTACTGTAAAGGTCAAGTTCTATCAAATTGGATAAGTTGCCTATTTCTGCCGGTATTTGCCCTGAAATTTGGTTAGTACTCAAATACAAATTTACTAAATTTGATAAATTACCTAATTCCACAGGCAATTGACCCGTGAGTTGATTGTTACTTAAATCCAACCAAACAAGATTGGATAAATTTCCGATTGATACGGGCAACTGTCCCGATAATTGATTGTCATCACCAAAAAAATGAACCAAGTTGCTCAAATTTCCAATATTTACCGGTATTTGCCCTGTCAATTGATTATGTCCAAGATACAAATATCTCAATTCGGATAAATATGTGATTTCCGCAGGTATCGAACCGGACAATTGATTGCCGTACAAGTCGAGTTCGATAAGATTTGTAAGATTTCCTATTTCAGCGGGAATATTACCGGAAATTTGATTGTCATTGAGATACATTTGGGTAATATTCAAAAGATCTCCTATTTCTTCAGGCAATTCCCCATTAAGATTGTTGTTGTTGAGATTCAAAATATCTACACAGCCATCCAAACCTGTTTCTACACCGTGCCAAGCCCACAGTGGCTCATTAGTGCCCCAGTTGGTGTTATAGTTCCAATTATCGCCGTCCAAAGCATTGTAAATTTGCATCAAGGCAAAACTGTCTCTTTGCAGGTCACAGATTTGTGAGTAAGCAAAAGTCCAAGTAAGCAATAAAATCAAGGCTATATAATTTTTAATTTTCATCTGTTTAAAATTTTTATTTTGTAAAAAATTAATAAAAATTTATAATACATTCAGGAACTCTCATGAATTTATTTTAATCATTCACTTGTGTGTATTTTATGATTAAAAAAATTCATGTTCGTTTCATCCGAACATATTTTATCAAAACCCGATATTTATAGTTTGTCCGTTAAAAGCATCAAAAACAATACTGTATTTGCCATTTCTTTCCAATATTTTCACTTCACCTCTATTTGCAGTTGCTTTTGCCGGTCTTTTTTCAAAATTAATACTTAAGTTTTTGACAATATCATCGTTGTCTGATTTGACAATAATATTGATTCCTGTATCTGATTTCCCGGTATAAAAATCCAATTTGTCGTATTTATTTCTAAAATCCGCTATTTCCCCGATAGATGTTATCCAAGTATTATCATTCCGGATAGTATCAATTAGATTTTGCAAAGATAAAAATGTAGTATCATTGTATCCTGTTATTGCGGGATGTCCGAGATATACCATTAATCCGTTATATGGTTTTACACTGTAATTCCAAAAATCATTCAAATATTGGGAATAAATCATTGTTTTTTCCATAATTTTTTTCCAGTTAATTTTTTTCTTATCAAGCAATTCATTCAAAAAGAAATAATCATCGTGATACAAAGGTGCTATTTCCAAAATGTTTGTACTTTTATAAAACCTGTTATGAGTAATGATGATATTATAAGGGAAAACGCTGCCGTGAAGGAACTCCAAATTATTGACACTAATACTGGATTCGTAGGAATAATTGTGTATATCAATAGCTAATAAACCGGAAAATTCAGGATTTGTAAAGGGAAAACGGAATCCTTTAAATTTTCGATTCCATTTTTTTTCATTACTCAAAATATCGTTTATGGCAGTAGGGTAATCATAATTCTCATAATTTTCGTATTTTAATCCGGTTGAAGCCAGTTCGACATTAACTCCTTTGAGATAATCCATTATAGTATCATTAAGAAGACCGTTTACAAAAAAGGAAGGTTTGATTTTATATTTATCAAGCCCTGATATTATTTTTTTAAATTGCTCGATATTTCCTTGTGAATTGAAAGTAGCACAAAACGCATAAGAATAACCGTTGGGCCAGGGATTTAATTTACAGCTGATATTATTTTTCTTAAAATAATGATTTGTAACATATTTATAAAATGCTTCCAATTGATTGATATTCCAATAATCATTTTCCGAATTGATATCCAAAAAATCAGACGATGACAGCAAAAAAGCCGTTCCGTCACCGTAATCATTTTGCATAATTGCCGGAATGGAATCATTTTGATTTTTCCAAAAAGCAAGTGATTTCAACGATTTAGAAATAATAGTGTCCGGTACCAAAGTCCATAAATCATCATCTACTTCACTCAAAAATTCCCCTTTTAGAGAATCAGAAATATTTCCTTCAATGTGATATCCCTTCATATTTTTTTCTTCCAATACCACCCCGAAAGTTTTTGTAAGCGGATAATTATTTTTATTCAGTTTATTTGCATCTTCAAGTCTGTCTGTTCCATCGAAATAATTTCTGCCGACATTATCACCGGCTATCAGAACACCTCCTTTCATCACAAAATCATCCAAGTTTTTCAATTCCGCATCAGTCATATATGTCAATGAATATTTTCTGTCCGCATCGTGATATCCCGCAGTTGTGGAAAGTATTATTATATCATAATCAAATAAAAAGTCCTTGTCAAACAATACATCACGCGGTTCCAATCTTACCGGAATTCCCGATTTGTTGAAGATTTGTATAGCTACTATTATTCCTTTGGGCAAATCTATGTCATTGCCTTTATGATTTACTCCTGTGGTGATATACAGTACTTTTGGCAGACGCCCCGTCAGTTGTTTTTCTATTGCCGTTTTTTTGGTATCGGAAGTAGAGCAATTTGACAAAGCAATCGAGAAAAGCAATATTAATATATAAGGTATATATTTCATAAATCTCCTTTTTAGTTTATTTTTTCTATTTTAACCTCTTTGTTGGGATAGACATCAAATTGTATTACCCCTGTTCTGTTTGTAAAATATCCATCGGTAGCAGCTCCTGTTATTTTTACTGTTTTGGCATTCGTTTTATACAATACCGTCAATACTTGGCGATAAGACTTAAGATTGTTGTAAATATTCAAATATATGGAATTGCCATATTTTTTTGTATCTATTTTTGAATTTGATTTTTCCTTCAAATATTTGAAAACAGAGGATTCCGTTGCTATCCAATAATCTGTATTTCTCGCTATTCGTATTTGTCTTTGGAATTTTTCATAATCTATAAAAAATCTTTTACCGGTAGTGAATATGGTATATGATTTATCGAATTTTTTTATATGATAATATTGCAAAATACTCCATTGTCCTTGAAATACTTTCAATAGGGAATCCAATTCAAATTCAGTTATACTTGTATTGACCAAATTGTAATGGATATTGTCAAAATTAATGCTTAAAATACTGTCAATACCGGTTTTTTTCCGGAAAATAAAGCTGCTTTGCCTCAATTTATTTAAAGAAACAACATCAGGATTGTGCAAAGTAATGATACCGGTCTTTAGCGAAGGAATTCCGGTATTTTTGTAGTCAAAATCACCTGAAATTGATTGAAGAGCGATTTCATTTCCATATTTCAACATTTCATTTAGTTGAAGTAAACCGAGACGTTTGATTTTTTTTCCTTCATTGAATTTGGTATAATTGGGATTGATATCCAATAAATTTTTTACAACACCAAAACTTGCAGTCAAATTGTATTTTACAAGTTCCGGAAATGCAAACCTGTATTGTGAAAATCCCGCATTGTCAAAAGATATGGATATTGCTCCCTTTTTGTTTCCAAAAAAATCAGCTATAGCAAATGATTCTTTTGATACATTTATTGTGGTATCCTTTCTGTTGTGGAGAGTTTTAAAATAATTTTGTAAAGTATCATACAGGGGTTTTGCACGCTCCGCAAAAACAGGTTTTGACCATTCGTCCCAAGTGAAAAAATACGGTTTATCGGCTGGAATCTGCCTTAATATCTTATCATCTTTACTCGTAACAAACAGATATACTCTAAATCCGTCCGTGGTGCTTGCTTCAATTTCCTTGGTGCCGGGATTATCATCCAAAACATACCGGTGCGAAGGGTCGGAAACATTCAATAAATGCCAGTCTAGCCGAAGTTCGAAATTGTGATTTTTTTCCGAATAATTCCAATCGCAATTGGATGTTTTTGCATCGTGTGAATTTCCAAAAACCAAGGGGCTTCTATTATTTACCAAGGAATCGTTTTTTACTCCGCACAATGTTTTTCTTCCGCGATTGACAAGCATATTTTGATTAACGAATATACCGTCATCATTGGGTTTGGATGCATATACCGGAATAGAGTCATTGTAAATATCGGTATATACGGAATACTTATTATCAACAAGTATTCCGGCATTTTGCAAAGATTTAAAAACGCATAAAAATTCAAATCCGTTTTCAAAATTTTGGTTGGAAAACGGTAATTTGTGGTCTCCTTTTTCTTTGTCATAAGTATCAATGGCAATATAGAGATTGTTTTTTGCAAAATCAAAATCAGAAAAATTTCCGGCTATATAGAAATAAGTAGCATCGGCATCAGCCATAATATCACCATTACTCAAATTCCAATCATTCAAATTGCCGTCAATAGTATGTCTTTTATCTTCCAAGGCAATGATACCGAAGTTTTGTTCCGGATTCTCCATATTATGCCACAAAACCCGGTTTTTAAAAGGAATTTCAAAATCCTGTACCAACCAGTTGTGTTTGAACCATTCATCAGCCCATTCAAAGTAAATAGCACCGGCACAATGTGTATCAAAAATATCTTTTGTCAGTGTCAAGGACTTTTTTGCCTGCTCGTATTCCGAATGCCCGCCCTGATGAAATCCCGTGTATGCAAAGTGACTTATGCCGCGACTTGTCGGTAATCCGTATTCTGCTATTACCAAAGGTATTCCCTCGTTATGCTTTTTCAAGTCTTTTAGATAGCCGTAAAAATTATCTTTTTCACCTTTTTTATTTCTTGAATTAGCATATTTCGGATCAATATTAATGAAATCGGGATAATAAGGATATACGTGGTAAGCTGCATAAATTCCGGCTTTGAACAAATCGGATGAATTGAATTTGCGGAAATCAATACTTTTCAGATCATTGTCATATTCACGTACTTTATCATTTTCTATATACTCGGTACTATGATAAATATTGTCAAGTGGAAGCCAATTTACAAAAGATACAGGAAATTGGTTTTGATAGTTTTGTGTGGAATATCTCACGGTAAAATCCATCATTTCCGCCAACCAAACCTCCATTGAATTGGCATCTGCTATTGAAATAAATGTTCCGTTATAGTGGTTGATATTATTTTTTTTGACGGTTTGATATACGCTTTTTGGCTCCCATTCACGTCCTAAAAGAAGCCCTGCAACAAATTTTGATACATTTGTAGCGTATATACCATTAGCTTTACCGGGGTTTGCTTTCAGAACGGCATTACCATTTAGAACATCCAAAACATCAATAATTTCCTTTTGAAACCTCCTAACATAAGCCGGATTATAGTAATTTTTATCTTCCGGGTCGGTTGCCCAAACCCCTTGCAACAAGTATATTGGTTTGTTTTGGTAATGCAGATTGTAGTAAGCAAAGGCTTTGTAAAATTCAGGGGGGAGTATGGTATATAACCTGATGGTATTGGCATTCATCTCTCCGATTTTTATCAACCAGTCAAGATATTCTTTGAAAGTCAAGGAAAATTGTGCCGGAAATTTACCCGGTACTGCAACTCCGATATTTACACCTTTGAGCAATAATGTATTCCATTCATCCTGTTCTTCATTTGTTGTTTTTTTATTGAAATAATTATTACCAACATTAAAATTAATATCCAAATCCTCGACAATGGATTGTATTTGTTCCGGACTCATTTTCTCGATTAGTGGTTTTGTATCATCTTCCACATATTTAGTGATAATATGATCTTCTCTAACCGACTGTTCATATTTCATCATTTTGAAAATAGTATAGGTCAGAAGTCCAAGTAATAATAAAATGACAAGTAATTTTCCTTTCATAAGACTACAACAGATATTTGAAGTTCAGTAAAATACTATAATTTGAATAATAATCATTGTAAAATCTGCTTGCGCTAAAAGATGTTGATAGTGATTTGAAATTGTAGCCTATTTCCAAGTCGGAAGACCAGTTATTTGCATTGATATAGTATTTCTTCAGTTCTTCATTTTCCAATTCATAATAATATTCGGTTCCGAAATTGATAGAAAATCCACCGTAAAAATAGAAATTGCCATAAGGATAATATACAAAAACCGACGGTCCAACCAATTTTCTTCCCTGCGGTGAATAGTAATAACGGGATTTGAATTTGTAATCGGAAAAGGAATAATTGCCCGCTATTTTTACTACCGGAAGTGAAAACAATTTATATGAGAAGGAAATACCGTATTCATAATGAGGATTGACTGCGGTATAATATTTGTCATTGGCAACATCTTCGACAAAAGCCGAATCTATTATACCGTATCCGGCATTCAAATCAACAGTGAATTTATTGTATTGGATTTTAAAATTTTCCGAAGCTGTTTTATGTCCGATTTTATTCCAGTAATAAAAATAATCATAGCCGGCATTGATTGAATTTTTTAAGGTAATTTCACCTGTAGGTTTAATCCATCTCCAATTCAATCCATAAGCGGTGAGTTTTTTATCGCTGCTGCTATAACCGGCAAAAGCATATATTTTGTGTTTGGCTGTTATCCAGCCAATCCTGAATAAAGTATTGTCAAAAGTACGGATAGTATCCCCTTCATCTGAATTTTTAAAATCCCTGTTTGACTTGTCGAGCAAAAAAGATGTAGATACATCAATATGATCGGTTATTCTTTTTGCTACACCATATTGTTGGATAAAAGCATTGATTTGGTAGTTTTCTTCGTTTTCATTTTGGATTTTTAATCCTGCGGAAATACGAAATTTTGTTTCCTGTTTTATTTGTTTGTATTCATTATTAATTTCAACGGAAAAGGAATCCAGTTCCAATGCTTTTTTATAATATTTCAGAGCTGAAACCGGTTTTTCCTGCCAATAATTCATTTTTCCTTTTCCCTGCCAGGCTTCTGAATAAGTAGGGTCAATATCAATAATTTTATCATATTCTTCAATGGCTTTATTGAGCTTGTCCGTCCAAACATAAGCCTTTGCCAGACTGAAATGCAAAGGTACGTAAGCAGGCAAGTATTTTATTGCTTTTTGAAAATATTTTACTGCTTTTTCCGGTTTATCGGTACTCATATAAATCTTGCCCAATCCATTAAGGGCTTCCACATCTTTTTTATCTTTTTTCAAAATACTCCTGTAAAAATATCTCGCTTTTTTATAGTTTTCTTTTGAAAAATACAAACGGGCAACAGCCAGTTTGGCATCATAATCATCTGAATCGAATTTAAGTATTTTTTCATAATATATCAATGCACTATCGGTTTTGCCAGCAATCCTGGCCTCATAACCTTTATTGCGTAATAAATTTATATTTTGGGAAAATACCGGGATACTTAAAAAGAGTATTATAATTATTTGTATTCGTTTCATTTGCTTTATATTTTATTGATTCCTTTTCTGTTAAATTTTTTCCAATCGTGCTTTTTTGAAACAAAATTAACAATTCCCGTCAATTGAGCGGCTATTTTGAAAAAGGAGTAAGAAAATTCTGCCAATATTCCAGCCACAATCAACCAAATCCAATCTCCAAAAGTTTTGTACCTCAAGGCATCCCTGTTTGCCTGTGCATTGCGATTGCTCCAATACTCAACAACAGCGGTAATAGAACTCATAATAAGGGCTGAAGTCAGCATCACACTCAATAGTAATAAAATAACCCAAGTGATATTAATAACCCCGTATTTTGCTGCAACAATGATAAAAATCAAAGAAAAAGCCTTTATTAACGGAGAAAGAAATTCAAATAACAAATAATATGGTAAACCGAACAATCCGGTAATACCGTATTTCGGTTCAAATATCATATTTCTGTGCATTTTGAGGGTTTCACCAAGCCCCTGATGCCAACGGGAACGTTGTTTGTATAGATTAACAGGATTGTCGGGAACCTCCGTCCAACATACTGGTTCGGCAAGAAATACGGCTTTTGCTTTTATTTTTCTGTCATATTTGAATTGCCATAAACGAACTACTACTTCCATATCTTCACAAACCGTTTGTTTGCCGGTTCCGATATGTTTTTTTATATATTCGTGGTCATTGGTTTTGCTTAAAAATCCACCTATTTGCAATAAATCTTCTTTTTTGAACAAAGAAAATGCGCCCGACATAATCAACAATGCATCGATTTTGCTTAAAGCTATTCGCGAGACCAAAAATGATTTGATATATTCAATAATTTGCCATTGTACCCAGATATTTCGAGGTGCTTTGGAATTTATCACTTTATTATTTTCCAATTGGACATCATTAGCTACGGCAAGTTGTCCTCCGGTTACAATAGTATTTTTATTTTTGATAAATGGTTTTATCACGGCTTTTAGTGCATTTCTGTCCAATATGGAATCCGCATCAATGGTACAGATAAATTTGCCTGTAGCATAATTTATTCCTGTATTGATAGCATCTGCTTTACCCCCGTTTTCTTTGTCGATTACCACGATATTTCTATCCTTTACATCAAATACATTTTTTACCGGCATTGTATGCAAAAACCGGGTTTGTTCGTTTTCTCTGCCTACCAATTCATAATTTTCTTTCAGTACTTGCATAGTTTTATCCGTTGAGCCGTCATTTACCACTAATACTTCAAAATCCGGATAATCCAATTGTGTGAGCATATCGGTACAAGTTATAAGCGAGACATCTTCATTGTAGGCAGGGACGATAATAGAAATAGGATGGTTTTTGTAATCCAAACCGGTATCCTGTGTTTTTTTGTTGCGAAAAAAGACTAAAAGAGAATAAAAATACATCACTATATCTATTACAAAATATGTTGTGAAATAGATAATCAGTATTTTTTCTATTATTCTCAAAGTGTAATACATCTATTTCTTTTTTCTGATTTTTATAGTTTTTCCGGGTAGAAAATCAATCAATATCGCATTGTTGATTACTTCAAATATTCCATCGTTGTTGCTTCCGCTAACCTTTACCTTTTTCCAAGGCAATTTCACTTTGAGCGTAAGTGGGATATTGTAAGTATTTTCGTCAAGGTTTGTTATTGTTTTGATTTTAATTGATTTTTTGCATATTGACATTTTAAGAAGAGTATTTTCTCTTTCGATAGCATATCTTCCAATGTCTGCAACCGGAGCAATCCAATAACCCGATGATGCAAGATATTTCATTTGTTTGTCAAAAGTATCCGGATATAGCGAATAAGTATTTGTAACATTGTGATTTTTCATTATGCTCATTTCGAATGCATCTTTGGTGAACAACCGGTGATACATCAAAATCAACCATTTTCCTTTTGCCTCGTTCACCCATTGTTTGAATTCAATTGTATCAGGATTGGTATTATTGATTATTGCCCTGCTATTAAGGAGCAATCTGTTATTGAATTTCGGATTATTATAGTTGTGGTCTCCTTGTGTCCTGCCGAACAGAAACCCTGCTTTATCAGCACCTTTTACGATGCTGTCGGATGTAAATGAATACGGATAATGCAAGGTATAAACGGTTTTATGAATTTTATTTTCAATAAGATCTTTGATTTTTTTCATTTGAAGGGATAATATATCGGTTGATAATCGTTTCCCGTATCTCTTGTGTTCATATCCGTGAGCTGCTATTTCGTGACCTTTTTTACTTAATTCAAGAATCTCGTTCCAGCCCATTTTTTTTATTTTAAACATACCTTCCTCTGCCGAATAAGTGGGTTTGTCTTTTGTCCATTCGCCGACGAGACTGAATGTTGCTTTCAAGTGATATTTGTCCAAAATAGGATAAGCAAATTGATATTGGGTATAATCCGCATCATCAAAAGTAATGGAAACGGCGGCTTGTTTGTCGTGAAACCAAGTAGTTATTTCAGCACTGTATTCCACTTTGTTTTGCCCTATAGCGATAAAATTACAAAAAAATAATAGTAGTAATATGTATCCTGATACTTTCATTGGTAAGTTTCTATTTGATTATAAAACACGTTTTGCTTTGATAATGTTGTTTTGCCATTTCACAAATTCAAAACCTTAAATAAATAGTATTGCTATTTTCCAAATCAATAATCAGATATTCAATTCCGCCTATATTTGTCAGATGATAATTGCAATTATAAGTCACTTCAACGGGTTTTGCCGGCAATTTTATGGTAAGATCTTCGATGGTTTGTCCTTGCAAATCTACTGTTAAAGTTACCTGATGTCCGTTTTCCTCAATTTTAACGTTCATTTTTTCCAACTTGTTCCACCTTGCTGCTACTTCATTAAGGGATGCTATCCAGACATTATTTTCCTTCAGATAATCGATGAATTTCTGCAATGGACGAAGAGTTGTCTCGCTTTTACCCGAGTACATCGGATGCCCGAGATAAACCATTACACCATTGACAGGTTTTACTACCTTATTGTAATATTCAAAAAGGTAAGTTTCAAAATTATTTGCATCCTGTTTTTGTTCTTCCGGAGTATATGGATCATTGTCAAGTATTTTTTTGTAGAAATACCAATCACTGCGGTAAATTTGAGATATTTCCAATAAATCCAGTGTTGCATAAAATTCATCATTGAATACCGGAATATTGTAGGGAACAACCGATCCCCTGATAAAATCCAAATTGTTGGCAGCGATGCTGGTTTCATATTCAAAGCCTAACTTGTCGAGCAAATACATCCCCCAGAAACTATTTGAAACATAGGGAAAGCGAAAACCGTTGAATTTTTTGTTCCAATATTGCCTGTTCATTAAAAATTCTGTTAATGTCTTAAAATAATCCAATTTTCTGAAATCAGGATGATTGTATGAATGACCTTGAATAGAAATATAAGCTTGTTTTTTCATTTTTTCAGCTATATTTTTGTCTATATGCGGAGTGACAAAAAAGACTGTAGGCAATTGGTTTTTTTCGATAAAATTAAAAATCCTGTCATACTCTTCCGCATTACCTCCGTCATCAAAGGTTTGGCAATACACACTTGTATGACCGTTTTTCCAGGGTAAGAATTGCATAGGATATTTTCTGTTTCCTAATGCAGTTTCATAGACATATTTGTAAAATGCGTAAATTTCTTTTTTGGTTGACAATCCTCCGTCGGATAGGGGATGCAAGACATAAAAAGTCGGAAGCAAAAAGGAATTACCTTTTCCATAATTATTTAAAGTAATTGCCGGATAATTGACGGTTGTATTTTCCCATTTTGCCAGCACCCTGACTCTTGGGGCTTTTTTAACTGCGATGAGTCTCCATATTTCTTTGTTTTTCGGCTTCATAATATCGTGATGCCAAATATCCAAATCCGTTTCCCTTATAGCAAGATTATCCGTATTTATTTCTTTCAATGCAACACCGAAACATCTTCCCAGTTCCCAATTATTGACATTTAGTATCTTGTCTTTGATAAATCTGTCTTCTCCCTCAAGGGTATTGCGTCCGATATTTACATCTGTTACCAATGTACCACCGTTTTTCACCCATAGTGCTATATTTTTTAATTCGATATCCGACATATATGTCAGGGAATAATCCTGCGGTTTATCGTGATAGCCCTTGATTGTAGGAACAATCATAATATCATAGGCGGCAAGGATATCAGGTTGTAACAGTACTTCCCGATTTTCCAATCTGACAGTAGTTCCAAGCCTGTTGAAAGCTTCCAAGCCAACCACAATTCCATCTGAAACCGTACCTCTGCCTTCATCTGCTCCGGTGGTGAGAAACAAAACTTTAGGCAAATGATAGGATGTTTGCCCGAAAACATAAAGTGAAGAAAACAATAAAAGTGAAAATATCAAGATTTTTTTCATACCAAAAATTAAGCAAATGTTTTATTTTAAAACCGGAACTTATGCAATAATAACAAATAAAATATAATTTATGAAAAATAATATTGTTTTGCGCGATAAATAACAATATATACTTATGCATTCTATTACCCTAGCCAGCCCTCTCTGTCCAAATTTCTATAATTTATTGCTTGAGACAGGTGTTCGGACTTTATATCTTTACTTTGATCCAAATCAGCGATAGTTCTTGATACTTTCAATATTCTATCATAGGCTCTGGCAGATAATTGAAGTTTTTCCATTGCCATCTTCAATAATTCTATACTTTCTTTGTCCAATTTACATATGGTTCTAGCCATTCTACTTGACATTTGTGAATTATTAAAGATTTTCTTATTATTTTTAAATCTCTCTTTCTGAATTTCTCTAGCCTTTAAGACTCTCTTACGGATATCTTCGCTTGTCTCTGAACTGTATTCTTGATTTGACAATTCTTTATAAGAGACCGGAGTGACTTCCACATGAAGATCTATTCTGTCTAATAGAGGTCCTGAAATTTTATTCAAATACCTTTTTCTTGCGCTTACGGAGCATACACATTCTTTTTCTGGGTGGTTATAAAAACCGCAGGGGCAAGGATTCATTGAGGAGATCAACATAAAATCAGCAGGGTAATTGACGCTTATTTTGGCTCTGGATATCGTTACTTTTCTGCTTTCCATAGGTTGTCTCAAAACTTCCAATGCAGTTCTTTTAAATTCCGGTAGTTCATCTAAGAACAAAACTCCATTATGCGCCAATGAAATTTCACCGGGATTGGGATGTGAGCCACCTCCTACTAATGCGACATCGCTGATAGTGTGATGAGGTGAACGAAAGGGTCTGATGGTGATAAGAGATTGATCCTTTTCGAGCATTCCCGATACGCTGTATATTTTGGTCGTCTCAAGGGCTTCATCTAAATCCAAAGGAGGTAAAATCGTAGGTAAACGAGTTGCGAGCATGGTTTTTCCTGCTCCGGGAGGGCCTATCAGTATTACATTATGACCACCGGCAGCAGATATTTCGAGGGCTTTTTTTATGTTTTCTTGTCCTTTTACATCAGAGAAATCTACTGTATAATTATTTACATTATTATAAAACATCTCATCAACATTGTGTTTTATTGGTTCAGGATTGGCAATGCCGTCAAAAAATTCTATTGCATCCCGTAAGTTTCTAATGGCAAAAACATCAATTCCATCTACAATCGCTGCTTCAATGGCATTTTGTTCGGGTAATAATACACCTTTGAATCCCTCTTTTTTTGCTTGGATGGCTATAGGCAGTGCACCTCTTATCGATCTCAGATTTCCGTCTAGTGAGAGCTCCCCCATTATTACATATTTGTCCAATTCGTCTCCATTCATTTGCTTTGTTGCAGCTAATACCCCGAGGGCAATTGGAAGATCATAAGCGGAGCCTTCTTTTCGAATATCAGCAGGAGCAAGATTAATCACTAATTTCAATCTTAGCATCTCATAAGATATGTTTTTTATTGCTGCTTCTATTCTTTGGAACCCTTCTCTGATTGCATTATCAGGAAGACCTAACAAATGATAATAACTGGAACCTGCGGGGACAACTCCTCCTGCATTTACTTCTACTGTTATGGTTTTTGCTTCTACTCCCATAACAGCACTTGCATAAGTTTTGAATAACATAATTATATATTTTAGATGAAATACCGGATAATAAAATTTTCAAAATTTTATTGGTCGATGTATATATCACAAATTCCGGTATTGAAATATTTATCAGCTAAACCCCGAGCTCTGTTCATTCAAATATTTTGAAGTACGATAAGAATTATTTTTAAATGAATAAAGCTCGAGATGCTTTCTGTTCAGACACTATTAGTGTTTGAAAAACAAAATGTATCAGTTGCGGTTTATCTTCATAAATTCGCTTGCCACTACCTCTGTAAAATATTTGGTATTGCCATTGCTATCCTCATATTTGCGGTGAGTAAGTTTTCCTTGAATCAGAACTTGGTCTCCTTTTGAAAGGCTATCATTGACAATATTTGCAAGTTTTCCCCAAACGGACACATTGTGCCATTGGGTGACTTCAGTTTTTTCTCCATCATCCTTAGTAAATTGCTCTGAAGTTGCTACGGAAAATGATGCTTTTTTCTTTCCGCTATCAAATTCGCGAAGTTCGACATCTTGACCAAGGTTTCCGATTAGTTGTACATAATTTTTTAAAGTTTTCATTTGTCATAAATTTTATGATGCGATTGTCTCGTGAATTATTGGGACAAAGCACCGGATTAGATAAAAAATAATAAATTCAATTTATTTCTTGTTTAGCTCAACAAAATCAGATGCTATGATTTCTGTAATGTACCTCGTATTTCCATCCTTATCATCATATTTGCGATAAGTGAGTTTTCCTTGAATTAATACTTGATCACCTTTGCTTAGTCTGTCATTCATCCATTCAGCTAGATTTGACCAAGCGACGATATTGTGCCATTCCGTTTTCTCTTGTTTTTCTCCATTTTTGTCTGTGTAATAATCATGAGTAGCGAGGGTAAAGTTGGCTTTCTTTTTACCTGTTTCAAATTCTCTTAGTTCTACATCTTGACCAAGATTTCCAATTAGCTGTACTGAGTTTCTTAAATTTTTCATAATTTGTTTTTTTATAATGCTACATATGAGCATCAGATTAAATAAAAAAATGTTAATGTCATATTGACAATGCAAAGATGAGACGAAATGGAGAGCAAAGGCGAAAATTATACGTTTGTAGTCGTTTATAGCCGTTTACATACGTTTACAAACGGTTATAAGTGTGTTAAATTAGTGCTTTCTTATATGATAAGGTAATATTTTGTATTTTTGTATGGGATTTACCGTAGTTGTACGACATAATCAAAATAAAATAGATATAGAATGAATAAAATATATATAATAGTTTTAATTTTAATACAAAGTGTCATTGTGTTCAGTCAAAAACAAATAGAAATACAAGTAGATACAATATACTTTTCACTTAAGGAGGCACACAAAAATCAACTTGCAGTATATTCATTAAATCTTTCCGGTCAAAGACTTGAAGAATTATCGGACTCTATCAAATATTTTAAAAATCTAAGATACCTTAAATTATCTAGTAATAAATTAAAAACATTACCTAAAGGTATACTTGATTTGACTAATTTAGAAATAATAGATTTAATGGACAATAGAGGATTTATTATACC